>NZ_MDDT01000023.1:0-76188 GCF_001854815.1 Mesorhizobium sp. LCM 4576 | reverse complement strand
CCGACCGGCGAATTGTTTTCCGTATTGGCCGCGCACTCGATCCTGAAACATTCGCTCGGCGAGCATCCCGCTCCGGTCGCGGCGGACAGCCCATTCTTCCGGCAATGGTGCGAACGGGCCTTGGGCGAGGGCGGCGACGTCACCTCGAAACTGTTTGCCATCCGCGCCGCCGGGCTTCTGCAGGACTTGCAGTCCACCGATGCGGCGGCATGCCTGTCCGGGCTTCTGATCGGCGGCGAGATCGCCTCGGCCAAGCGACGCTACGGCGCAAGCGAGGCGCCGGTCGTGCTGGTCGCCTCAGGCGCGCTGGCGACGCTTTATGGCGCGGCGCTCGGCCTTGCCGGCCTTGCTTTTCGCACGGTCGACGCCGATGAAGCGGTGCGCGCCGGCCTCGCCGAGGCCGCGCGCGAGAACGGCATGATTGGAGGCGCTTCATGAGCCAGACCGCACCCTTCCCGAAGCTCAAGCGCGGCCTGGTCGCCATCTTGCGCGGTCTCAAGCCGTCCGAGGCCGTGGCGATCGGCCGGGCGATCCATGACGCCGGTATCGAGGCGATCGAGGTGCCGCTCAATTCGCCGGAGCCGTTCGTCTCCATCGCCGATCTGGTCAAGACGCTGCCGCAAACAGCGCTGATTGGCGCCGGCACGGTGCTGACCGCCGCCGATGTCGACGGCCTGCACAAGGCCGGCGGCAAGTTGCTGGTCAGTCCGAACATCGATGCCGAGGTCATGGGCCGCGCCATGCATCATGGCATGGTGACGATGCCGGGCGTGTTCACGCCCACCGAGGCCTTCCAGGCGATCCGGTTAGGAGCCTCGGCGCTGAAATTCTTCCCGGCGAGCGTGCTTGGATCGAGCGGCATCGCGGCGGTGCGCGCGGTGCTGCCGGCAACGACGCTGGTCGGCGCCGTCGGCGGCGTCTCGGACAAGGACTTTGCCGGCTACAAGGCGGTCGGCGTCAGCGTCTTTGGCCTCGGGTCCAGCCTCTACAAGCCGGGCGCGTCGGTCGAGGACGTCGCGCTGCGCGCCCGCGCCGCGGTCGCCGCCTGGGACGAAGCCTTCGGAGGATGACGATGGACGGCGTTTCGGTTTTTTCCGATCATATCTGCGAACTTGGCGAAGGCCCGAGCTACGATCCCGCCACCGACACTTTGTTCTGGTTCGACATCGTCAATGGCAAACTCCTGGAGAAGCCGCTCGCCGGCGCGCTGAAAATCCATGATCTCGGCGTCATGGCCAGCGCCATCGCCGTCATCGACGACGAGCGCCAGCTCATCGCCACAGAGACCGGCCTGCAGGTCCGCGACGTGAAAACCGGCAGGCTGACGATGCACACRCCGATCGAGGCCGACAACCCGCTGACGCGCTCCAACGATTCGCGCGTCCATCCCTGCGGCGCGCTGTGGACCGGCACGATGGGCAAGGGCGAGGAGAAGGGCGCCGGCTCGATCTACTGGTTCTTCAAGGGCGAATTGCGCCGRCTGTTTTCGGGCATCACCGTCTCGAATTCCATCTGCTTCTCGGAGGACGGCAAAATCGCCTACTACACCGACACAGCGACCGGGCTGCTGATGCGCGTCGCCTGCGATCCGGCGACCGGTCTGCCGGCCGGCGAAGTGAAAGTGTTCGTCGATCACCGCTCCTCGAAAGGCTATATCGACGGTTCGGTCGTCGATCGCGACGGCGTGCTGTGGAACGCCGTCTGGGGCGGCAAGGCGGTGAAGGCCTATGCGCCGGACGGCACGCTGCTGCGCGAGATCGCGATGCCGGTGACGCAGGCTTCCTGCCCCGCCTTTGTCGGCGCGAAAGCCGATCGCCTCGCCGTGACCTCGGCCTGGAGCRGCAAGGACGAAAAACAGCGCGCTCTCGATCCGCAGGCCGGGATGACCTTCCTRCTCGATATCCCGGTCAACGGCCGCTTCGAGCCGCGGGTGCTGATCGCCTAAGGCAGGTCAGCACTATCAGGCAATCGCCTTGGCCCGGTCGGTTTCCCGCAAGCCGGCCGCTGCGGCCATGCGATGGTAGCGCCTGATTTCGCCCGGAGCATTCGATGCCGCAGCCGACGCTGATCCTTGTCTACGAACCRGAAAGGCCCTGTTTCGACCGGCTCGTCGCCGCCGGCTATCCAACGGAGCGCGCCATCGAGATCTCCTCTTATCTGGCGCAGTCGACCGACCTCGCACCGGAGTTCGACCTGCTCGCGGCAGCTTGCGGGAAGCGGGGGATCGCTTTCAAGCCTGTCGAGCTCGACAATGCGGCGCCGGTTCTGGCGAAGGYCGATCCCGCGAGCACGCTGGTCTGGACGTTGACCGACGGCATAGCCTATTTCCGCGGCGGGGCAGCACCCGCAATGGCCCGCCTCAACGGCCTGCGCACCATCGGCGCCGACGATTCGCTGTTCGCGCTCTGCCAGGACAAGCTCCGCTCCGGCGCCGTGCTCGGCGCGCTCGGCCTGCCGGCGCCGCAGGCCGGCCTTGCCCGCAACGGCGAGTGGCTGGTCGAACCGCCGGCCTCGCCGAAAGGCTGGTTCGTGAAGCCCAACCGACTGGGCGCCAAGATCGGCATCTGGCCGGATTCGCGCATCGGCTATCTCGGCCACGCGCTGGAGCTTAGCCGGCGTGTCTTTTCCCACTATCGCGACGACGTCGTCGTCCAGCCCTATGTCGCCGGCCGCAATGTGCGGGCGAGCTTCCTGGGGTTGAAGCCCGAAACCGGCGTCGAGGCCTTGGGCATCTTCTTCGTCGATTCCGGCGGCGATTTCCAGACCATGGCCGACTCGATGGCGCTTTATGGCGATACCGGCCAGGCGGCGAAGGATGCGGGCACCTATGTCGAGCCGGAGCTTGAGGCGGTCGGCGCCAGTCAGCCGGAGGCGGATCGGAAAATCCGCGCCGTCGCGCAGAGGCTGATCGGCGRCCTTGGCTTGCGGGATGTCTTTTCCATCGATTTCAGGGTCGAGGCCGACGACACCGTGCACCTCATCGAGTTCGAAGTCTGCCCCGGCCTGCCCTGCTTCGATTTCCGCGACTATTGCCGCAGGGAGTGGGGCATGAGCCTTGCCGATGYGATGGCCGAGACGGCAGCGAGCCGGTTGCGGTCGTGACACTCATGATTGGCTGAGACCTAACGACTTCGTCATTCCAGGGTCTGCGCTGCGTCGCTACGCTCCTTGCTCCACCCGTGGATGACGAAATGATGGACGTTCCGGCGAATCTCCAATGAACCGTGGGCGCCTTGCTGTCTCCGCCGCTCGCACAGGCCCGCATTGCAACACCCGCGCCTTGACGCATGGTTCTTCGCCTCTACTGTCGCGGCTCTGTCAACGAGAGCCGCGCAATGAACACAACGCCCGTCAGCGTTCAAAGTCTCCACCATCATCTAAGGCGCATGGGCGGGCGCGACCCGCATGAGACGCATCGCGTCGCCACGCCGCTCGAGCTGCTCTTCGACCTGACCTTCGTCACCGCTTTCGGCCTTGCCGCCTCGCAGCTGGCGCACGCCCTGGCAGAGGGCCATTACGCGGTCGGCCTGCTCGRCTTCRGCTTCGCCGGCTTCGCCATCTGCTGGGCCTGGATCAATTTCTCTTGGTTCGCCTCGGCCTATGACACCGACGACTGGCTTTTCCGCCTCATCACCATGGTGCAGATGATCGGCGTGCTGGTGCTGGCCATCGGCCTGCCGCGCATGTTCGCCTCGATCGAGCATGGCGAGCATCTCGACAATTCCATCATGGTGCTGGGCTACGTCATCATGCGCGTCGCCATGATCTTCCAGTGGCTGCGCGCGGCAAGGCAGGATCCGGCGCGTCGCGACATCTGCCTCACCTATGTCACGGCTATCGCCATCGCCCAGATCGGCTGGGTGGTGCAGATCCTGGTCGATTTCTCGATCGAGACCAGCGCCGTGCTCGCCGTCGTCCTGMTGCTGGTAGAGCTCGCCGGGCCCGTGCTCGCCGAGCGCAGAAACGGCGGCAYGCCCTGGCACGCGCATCACATGGCCGAACGCTATAGCCTGTTCGCCATCATCGCGCTCGGCGAAGGGGTCGTCGGCACGCTGGCCTCGCTGTCGGCCGTGGTCGAGGAGCAGGGTTGGAACCTCGATGCCGCCCTTGTCGGCGTCGCCGGCACCGGTCTCACCTTCGGCATGTGGTGGTGCTACTACATGCTGCCCTCGGCGCCGGTGCTGCATGCGCACCGCGACCGCTCATTCGTCTGGGGTTACGGCCAGATGGTCATCGTGGCCGCGATCGTCGCCACCGGCGCCGGCCTGCATGTCGCGGCCTATTTCATCGAGCACAAGACCCAGACCGGGCCGCTGGCGACACTGCTCTCGACCGCGATTCCGCTGACCATTTTCCTCGGCGGGATCTATGCGCTCTACTATTACCTCGTGCAGCGCTTCGACCCGTTCCACATCTGGCTGCTGCTGGCCACGGCGGCGGTCACCGCACTCGCCGTCGTCGCCGCCATTGCAGGCGTGGACATGGCGGTGTGCCTGATCATCCTGACGCTGGCGCCGGCGGTCACCGTCGTCGGCTACGAAATCCATGGTMATCGCCACCAGGCGGAATCRCTCGCCATGGACGAGCGGCACACGCTGCACTGACGGAGGGGCGAGAGCTTTAGTGCGTTRCGCAATTCCTGACGGAAAACCGCTCACACTTTTCCTGGAATTGCTCTAGATGCCCTCGACCAGCACGATCTCGCCGTCGGCCACTTTCTGGCGGATGGCGACGGCGCGCTGGTATTCCGGCGAGTGGTAGCAGTCATGCGCCGCCGCCAGCGATTCGAACTCGATGATGACGTTGCGGGCGCGCCCCGGACCCTCGGCCTTTTCGTGCTCGCCGCCGCGCGCCAGGAACTTCGCGCCGAAGCGGTCGAAGGCGAGCTTCGCGGCCGCGACATAGTCCTTGTAGCCCTCGGCGTCGCGCACATCGACACGGGCGATCCAATATCCCTTGGGCATTCTTCTTCTCCTGTTTGCGTTGTCCGAACGAGGACTGGTCCTCAGGCCGAMAGCATCTCTGCGAGGATCGCCTCGGCCGCCGCGCGCCGGTCCGGCGCGGCGACGATCGGCCGGCCGACGACCAGGTGGCTGGAGCCGTTGCGGATCGCCTGCGCCGGGCTCACCACGCGCTTCTGATCGCCATGGTCGCTGCCCGACGGCCRGATGCCCGGCGTCACCACCGCCAGGTCGGGGCCGACGATGCGGCGCACCGCTTCGGCCTCCTCGGCCGAGCAGACGACGCCGCCCATGCCGGCATGCAGCGTCTGTTCGGAGCGCCTGAGCACCAGCGTGTGCGGGTCGTATTCATAACCGGCGTCGATCACGTCCTGCTCGTCCATCGAGGTCAGCACCGTCACGCCGAGCAGGCAAAGCTCGCTGCCCCTGGCCGCCTCGACAGCCGCTCTCATGGTTTTGGGATAGGCATGCAGCGTCAGCATCGTCACGCCCATCTTGACGATGTTCTCGACGCCCTTGGCGACCGTATTGTCGATGTCGAGCAGCTTCATGTCGAGGAACACTTTGGTGCCGCCGCTGGCGAGCTCCCGCGCGAAGTCGAGCCCGCCGGCGAAGGCGAGCTGGTAGCCGATCTTGTAGAACGAGATGGCGCCTTCGRGCTCGCGCACCGCCTTCTCGGCTTCCTTCAGCGTCGGCACGTCGAGCCCGACGATCAACCTGTCCCGCATCGTGTCGGCCTCCGCGAAATTGATCACGCCTCGATCCGGGTGGACAGCATGCGCGAGGTTTCGATCAGTGTACGGCATAGGCGCTCCATCGATTGGTGTAGTCTGGCGTCCCTGAATCGTCCGTCCTCGGCGAAGGCTTCGCCGGCCTCGGAAACCGAGCATTCGGGCGTGATCACCTCCATCTGGCAACGCACCAGCACCGCGCGCAGATGGTTGATGYAGCGTATGCCGGCGAACTTGCCTTCCGAGGATGAGCAGAGAGCGACGGGCTTGCCGTAGAGCGGCCTGAACGAACGGCTGCCCTCGCGCCGTATCCGRCTCWCCCAGTCGATCGCGTTCTTGAGCAAGGGCGGGATCGAGCCGTTATATTCGGGCGTCGCGATCAGCAACCCGTCATGCGCGGCGATCTGGCGGCCAAGCTTGATCGCGTTCTCGGGGATGCCTTTTTCCTTTTCCAGGTCCTCGTCCATGATCGGCAGTGGATAGTCGCGGAGCGAGATGCGCGTCACCTCCGCGCCCTGCATGGCGAGCTCCTTCTGCGCCACATCGGCCGTCCGGCCGCTATAGGCGCCGGTGCGGACCGAGCCGGCGAAGACGAGGATTCGTGGGATCACTGCCATTGGCCACCCTTGTTCGGGGACAGGTACAGCCAAGGAGCATTCAAATCAACGGCCGGATGAGGGAATAGGCATTAGGCAGTAGGGGAATGGGCGGTTCGATTTCCAGACTTTTCCCTACTGCCTATTCCCTACTGCCTTCTCGTCTAATGCGCTGCGCGCCGGTAGATCCACAGCTGCGTCGGCGGGATGTTGCGGAAGATGAAATCGAAATGYTCGACCGTGTAGTCGCCGCGCCCGRCCGGGATCGGCGACAAYGGGCCGTAGGTGAGCTGCACGATAGGCCGTCCGGCGGGAATGCGGTCGAGCAGGCTTTCGACATAGGCGATGCGCTGGGCGACCGGGAAATTGAGCAGCGGCACRCCAGAGACGACCGAATCGAACACCATGTCGCGCTTGTCGCCGAGCGTGGCATTGAGATTGAAGGCGTCTCCCTCGATCACGTTGACTCCGGGATAGAGCCCGCGCAGATGGCGCACGAAGTCGGTCGAATATTCGACCGCGTAGAGGTTTTCGGGCTTCACGCCCTGGGCGAGGATGGCGCGGGTGATGACGCCGGTGCCGGGGCCGACCTCGAGCACAGGCAGGCCGGATCTCGGATTGACGATCGACGCCATCTTGCGGGCGGTGATGGAACTGGTGGGAACGATCGAGCCGACCGTCTTCGGCTTGTCGATCCAGCCTTTGAAGAACTTCAGCTCGTCGTCGAATTTTTCGGCCAGCGCTTTGCGCAACCCGGGACTACGTGCCATCACGAGCTCTCCTCAATGCTCCGCCCCCGATCCGCTACTTAGCAGGTGGGTGGGACAAGGCAAGGCGTCAAGCTGGCATAAGGTGTTGATGACGCTTGGGAAGCCGATCGCGCCCTCCCATGCCGTGCGAAATGCGGGGCTGCGGCGATCAGCTCTCGCCGAACGATTCGAAGAAGTCCTTCATGCGCGCGAAGAAGCCGCTCGACTGGGGCGAATTTTCCTTCGAGGAGAGCTGCTCGAACTCTTCCAGCAATTCGCGCTGGCGGCGCGTCAGGTTCTGCGGCGTCTCGACCGCCGTCTGGATATAGAGGTCGCCGACATTGGGCTGGCGCAGCACCGGCATGCCCTTGCCCTTCAAGCGGAACTGGCGGCCATTCTGGGTGCCTTCCGGCACCTTCACCTTGGTTTGCGTGCCGTCGAGCGTGGTGACCTCGAAGGAACCGCCAAGGGCGGCCGTCGTCATCGAGATCGGCACCTTGCAATAGAGATCGGCGCCGTCGCGCTGGAAGAATTCGTGCGGCTTGACCGCGAGGAAGATGTAGAGGTCGCCGGACGGTCCGCCGCGCAGGCCCGCCTCGCCCTCATTGGCAAGCCGGATGCGGGTGCCGTCCTCGATGCCGGCCGGGATGTTGACCGACAGCGAGCGCTCCTCGGTGACGCGGCCCTGGCCGGCGCATTTCGGGCAGGGATCCTTGATCGTCTGGCCGCGGCCCTGGCATTGCGGGCAGGTCCGCTCGATAGAGAAGAAGCCTTGCGTGGCGCGCACCTTGCCATGGCCATGGCACATCGAGCAGGTCACCGGCTGCGTGCCGGGCTTGGCGCCGCTGCCGGAGCATTCCGAACAGGAGATGGAGGCCGGCACATGGATCTGCGCGGTCTTGCCGGAGAAAGCTTCTTCCAGCGTGATTTCCATGTTGTAGCGCAGGTCGGCGCCGCGCTCGCGGCCGCCCGACGAGCGGCGCTGGCGACCGCCCATCATGTCGCCGAAAATGTCCTCGAAGATGTCGGCGAAGCCGCCGGCGCCGAAGCCGTGCGCCGCGCCGTTCATGCCGCCCTCGAAGGCAGCGTGGCCGAAGCGGTCATAGGCGGCGCGCTTCTGCGGGTCCTTCAGCGTCTCGTAGGCTTCGTTGATTTCCTTGAACTTGTGCTCGCAGGCATGGTCGCCGGGGTTGCGGTCGGGGTGGAACTGCATGGCGAGCTTACGAAAAGCGCTCTTTAGCTCCTTGTCGTCGGCGCCCCTTTGCACGCCCAGCGTTTCGTAGAAATCAGCTTTCATTTTTTCCCGCTGTCCGGATGCTCAATGTCTTCAAGCATTGTTGGCAATCTTTGCCGGCATGGTCTTGGATTTAGGAGCGATGTTTCCCGGATGCTAGTACCAAGCCGGGGCAGCTCCGGGTTTTTCGTCATTTTTTCGGTCAGGGTTGCAAAAAAGCCCGGCCTTGCGCCGGGCTTTTGCACTTATTCGCCGTCAGCCGGCTCAGGCCGACTTCTTCTTGTCGTCGTCTTCGTTGATTTCCTCGAAGTCGGCGTCGACCACGTCCGAATCCTTGGCGGCATCCGCCTTGGCGTCGGCTTCGGCCGCTTCCTTCTGCGAGGCCTCATACATGGCCTGGCCGAGCTTCATCGAGGCTTCGGCGAGCGCCTGCGACTTGGCCTCGATGTCGGCCGGGTCGTCGCCTTCGGCGGCGGTCTTCAGCGCGGCAATCGCATCCGAGATCGCGGCGCGGTCGGCCTCCGAGACCTTGTCGCCATAGTCCTTGAGCGACTTCTCGGACGAATGCACCAGCGCCTCGGCCTGATTGCGGGCCTCGACGAGAGCACGGCGCTTCTTGTCCGCCTCGGCATTGGCCTCGGCATCCTTCACCATCTTCTCGATGTCGGCGTCGGACAGACCGCCCGAAGCCTGGATGCGGATCTGGTGCTCCTTGCCGGTGCCCTTGTCCTTGGCCGAGACGTTGACGATGCCGTTGGCGTCGATGTCGAAGGTGACCTCGATCTGCGGCACGCCACGCGGAGCCGGCGGGATGCCGACCAGGTCGAACTGGCCGAGCAGCTTGTTGTCGGCCGCCATTTCACGCTCGCCCTGGAAGACGCGGATCGTCACAGCCGACTGCGAATCCTCGGCGGTCGAGAAGGTCTGGCTCTTCTTGGTCGGGATCGTCGTGTTGCGCTCGATCAGCCGGGTGAACACGCCGCCCAGCGTCTCGATGCCCAGCGACAGCGGCGTCACGTCGAGCAGCAGCACGTCCTTGACGTCGCCCTGCAGCACGCCGGCCTGGATGGCGGCGCCGAGCGCGACGACCTCATCCGGGTTGACGCCCTTGTGCGGCTCCTTGCCGAAGAACTGCTTCACGATCTCCTGGATCTTGGGCATGCGGGTCATGCCGCCGACCAGAACCACTTCGTCGATCTCGCCAGCCTTCAGGCCGGCATCCTTGAGCGCCGCCTTGCAGGGCTCGATGGTGCGCTGCACGAGGTCCTCGACCAGGCTTTCGAACTTCGCCCGGGTGAGCTTCATCGTCAGGTGCTTCGGGCCGCTGGCGTCGGCGGTGATGAAGGGCAGGTTGATCTCGGTCTGCGTCGTCGACGACAGCTCGATCTTGGCCTTCTCGGCCGCTTCCTTCAGGCGCTGYAGCGCGAGCTTGTCGGCCTTGAGGTCGATGCCCTGTTCCTTCTTGAACTCGGCCGCCAGATATTCGACGAGCCGCATGTCGAAGTCCTCGCCGCCGAGGAAGGTGTCGCCATTGGTCGACTTCACCTCGAACACGCCGTCGCCGATTTCGAGCACCGAAATATCGAAGGTGCCGCCGCCAAGGTCATAGACGGCGATGGTCTTGCCGTCCTTCTTTTCCAGGCCGTAGGCAAGTGCTGCGGCCGTCGGCTCGTTGATGATGCGCAGCACCTCGAGACCGGCGATTCGGCCGGCGTCCTTGGTCGCTTGGCGCTGGGCGTCGTTGAAATAGGCCGGAACGGTGATGACCGCCTTCTCGACCTTCTCGCCGAGATAGGCYTCCGCCGTCTCCTTCATCTTCTGCAGGATCATGGCCGAGATCTGGCTGGGCGACTGCTTCTTGCCGCCGGCCTCGACCCAGGCGTCGCCATTGTCGCCCTTGACGATCTTGTAGGGGACAAGCTTCTTGTCCTTCTCCGTCACCGGGTCGTCATAGCGGCGGCCGATCAGGCGCTTGACCGCGAAGATGGTGTTTTCCGGATTGGTGACCGCCTGGCGCTTGGCCGGCTGGCCGACGAGACGTTCGCCGTCGCTCGAGATGGCGACGATGGAAGGCGTCGTGCGCGCGCCTTCAGCGTTCTCGATAACCTTCGGGTCYTTGCCATCCATGATGGCGATACAGGAATTGGTGGTGCCGAGATCGATACCGATAACTTTTGCCAWTGTTCTAGTCTCTCCTCTAAGCAGGCTCTCAGGACCCTTCAAAAGGCGTTCCGACGAAAGCCCCTGTTCACAAGAAATCCCGTCATGGTCCCGCTTTTCGGGCCCGGACGGCTGGCGCGTATATAAGAACAGGCGACACAAGGCGCAAGCATTCTGCGCAAGCTGTCCGTCGTCTTGGCAGCGACCGGGAAGAAACCCGCCGCGCTTTGCGCCAGAGCCGCTCTGGGATCGGTCTATCCTGCTGTTCCAGCTTGGTTTTTTTGAAGCGGTGCCGCTTAGGCCGCGCGGAGCTGCCGACAGGCAGGGTCGGGACTTGCCGTTTCGGGCGTGACTTTCGGTCGCGAAAGAGCGGAAAATCGGCATTGCGGCGACGCCTGCCGCATCCGGCGGCAAGCTATCGGAGCGCCTCGCGCTTGGGCAAAGCCCTGCCGGGCGCGTGGCCCGGCAGGGGGATTTCAGGCTTCAAGCAATTCCAGGAAAAGTGCGTAGCGGTTTTCCGTTCGGAATTGCGTCAAACAAACCTAGAGCCCGTTGTCCTTGAGTATCTTGGCGGCGTTCTCCTTGGTGACCTTTTCCGTCGGCAGCGTGATGGTCTTTTCGACCTTCTCGCCGTTCAGGAACTTGATCGCCTGGCGCAGGCCCTCGGCGCCCGGCGTGACATAGGTGAAGGTCGCCGTCAGCTCGCCCTTGTTCACCATCTGCACGCCTTCGTTGGGCAGGCCGTCGATGCCGATGAACTTGATGTCCTTCTCGCGCCCGACGTCCTTGGCCGCGAGATAGGCGCCATAGGCCATCGGATCGTTGTGGCCGTAGACGAGGTCGATCTTCTCGTTGGTCTTCAGCGCGTTGGCCATGATGTTGTAGGCCTGGTCCTGCTTCCAGTCGCCCGACTGCTGGTCGAGCAGGTACTTGATGCCCGGCTCCTTGTCGGTGAATTCATGGAAGCCGTCATGGCGGTCATGCGCCGGCTGCGTGCCCATGCCGCCCCAGATCTCGACGACGTTGCCGGCTGCCTTGCCCTTGCCGCCGAGAAGCTCGACGGCATATTCGCCCGCCGCGCGGCCGATCAGCTTGTTGTCGCCGCCGACGAACTGCGTATAGTCCTTGGTGTCGACATTGCGGTCGAGCACGAAGACCGGGATCTTGGCGTCGATCGCCTGCTGCACCACGCCGGTGAGGCCTGCCGATTCCTTCGGCGACACCAGCAGCGCGTCGACCTCCTGGCGGATCAGGTTCTCGACATCGGCGACCTGCTTTTCGGTCTTGTCCTCGCCATCGGTGATGATCAGCTCGACTTCCGGATGCTTGGCGGCTTCGGCGATGATGTCCTTGTTGAACTGGGCACGCCAGGGCTCGATGGTCGTCACCTGCGAGAAGCCGATCTTCCACTTCTTGTCCTGGGCAAGGGCGTGGTTGCTGGAAAAGAGAGCGGTCGTCGTCAGAAGTGCCGCCGCGAAGGTGGCGAGCTTCAGCATATCACGTCGTGTCATGGTTCTGTTTCCTCCGGATTATAGAGACGAGGTCTCCTGTGACGGCCGCTTGGCCGCGGCCGTTTCCTTTTGCGCCGTCCGCCCGTTGGGCAGGCGCAGATAGCTTAAGATGTCGCCGGCATTGCGCTCCTGCACGAGCACGGTCCCGATGATGATCGCTCCCTTCAGCACCAGCTGAAGGTTCGAATTGATGTTGTGCAACTGCAGGATGTTGGACAGCAGGCCGAAGATCAGCACGCCGCAAAAGGTGCCGATCAGGCTGYCGCGCCCGCCCATCAGGCTGGTGCCGCCGATGACCACGGCGGCGATGGCGTCGAGCTCCAGCCCGGCGCCGGCATCCGGCTTGCCTTGCCGATATTGCGCCACGTAGAGCACCGCCGCGATGCCGGCGAGCAGGCCGGAYATCGCATAGGTGGCGATCTTGACGCGCCCGGCGGCGATGCCGGAGAGCCGTGCCGCCTCCTCGTTGCCGCCGATGGCGTAGACATAGCGGCCGAATGGCGTGAAGCGCAGCACCGCGCCGTAGATCACCACCGCGCCGAGGAAGAACAGGCCGGGCATCGGCACGACGCCGAACACCAGCGAGCGCAGGATCTCGAACTCTTCGGTGGCGTTGGAGCCGGTATAAACCGGCAGCACCGCATTGTTCTGGCCGGCGGTCAGCCGGGCGATGCCGAGCGCCGTCACCATCATCGCCAGCGTGACGATGAAGGGCTGCAGGCGGCCGGCGACGATGATGAAGCCGTTGATGGTGCCGAACAGAAGGCCGACGCAAGGCGCCACCAGCAGCACGCCGAGCACGCCGAACTTGGTTTCGACCTGCGGCAGCAGGTACCACAGCGAAAGGCAGCACAGCACCACGCCGACGACGCCCGGGACGACCAGTCCGCGCGCCTTGCCCAGCCGCACCTCGCGGCTGACGTCCGCGCCGGCGCGGGACTTCTCGATGTTAAGCAGGATGAAGCGGGTGATGAGCGCGCCGAGGCAGAGCGCCACCAGCGCGGTCGTCGGCACGCCGAGCGCCGCCGACGGCGTGACGCCGGGCACGGTGAGCAGCATGGCGCAGACCACCGAGCAGATCGCCATCAGCGAGCCGACGGAAAGATCGATGCCGCCGGTCAGGATCACCGCCGTCATGCCGGTGGCGATAAGGCCGGTGGTCGACACCTGGCGCAGCACGTCGAGCAGGTTGCCGTAGGACAGGAAGATGTTGTTGCCCTTGGAGCTGATCGGCGAGCCGAACACGCCGATCAGGAAGATGGCGATCAGCCCCCAGTAGAGCTTGGTGCGGGAGAGAAGGCTGATGAGGCTCATGCGGCAGGTCTCGTAGTACGTCGCGGCGCGGCAAGCCGCATGATCGCTTCCTCGCTGGCCTCGGCGCGGGACAGGATTCCGCGCTGGCGGCCCTCCGCCATGACCAGGATGCGGTCGGCCAGATGCAGAAGCTCGGGCAGTTCCGAGCTGATCACGACAATCGCCAGCCCGTCGCCCGCCAGCTTGAAGATGAGGTCGTAGATTTCGCGCTTGGCGCCGACATCGATGCCGCGTGTCGGCTCGTCGAGCAGAAGCACGCTCGGCCGCGTCGCCAGCCACTTGCCGATCACCACCTTCTGCTGGTTGCCGCCCGACAGCGTGCCGGCGGCCTGCTCGATGCTTCCGCAGCGTATGCCGAGCGCGCTCACCGCCTCGCGCGCCAGGCCCTGCTCGCCCGAACGCGAGCGCAGGCCGAAGCGCGCCAGCGCGCCGACCAGGGGCAGCGCGACATTGTCGGTGATCGAGGCCGTGAGATGCAGGCCTTGCGTCTTGCGGTCCTCGGTGACCAGGGCGATGCCCAGCCGGCGCGCCTCGCGCGGCGAGCCGATCTCGACCGGCACGCCGTCGAGCCTGATCTCGCCGCCGGTGCGGCCATCGCTGGAGCCGAAGATCGCCTCCAGGATTTCGGTGCGGCYGGAACCCAGCAGCCCGCCTATGCCGAGGATTTCGCCAGCCGAAAGATCGAAGCTCACGCCCTCGATCACCGTGCGCCAGCCATGCCGGTCGGGCTTGGACAGCGACAGCTCCCTGACCGAGAGYGCTATCCTGCCGCCGGGGCCGCGMTCGTGATCGGAGGACGCCAGAAGGTCGCGCCCGACCATGGCCGAGATGATGGCGTCTTCATCCAGCGCCGCCATATCCTGCGTCAACACATGACGCCCGTCGCGCAGCACCGTCACCCGGCTCGCCAAGTGCATGACCTCGTCGATGCGGTGCGAGATGTAGACGATGGCGACGCCGCTTGCCGCGAGCTGGCGGATGATGCGGAACAGTCGCTCGCATTCGGCCGGCGAGAGTGCCGAGGTCGGCTCGTCCATGATCAGGATGCGCGCTGATTTCGACAGCGCCTTGGCGATCTCCACCAGCTGCTGCTCGCCGACCCTGAGCGTGCCGACGCGCGCTTCCGGGTCGAGCTCGATGCCGAGACGCTGCAGCAGCACTTTTGCCGCGCGGCTGCTCGCCTTGCGGTCGACGACCAGCCCGGCGATCAGCTTTTCGCGGCCGAGGAAGATGTTGTCGGCGACGCTGAGCTCGGGAACGAGGTTGAGCTCCTGGTGGATGATGGCAATGCCGGCGTCTTCGGCGTCGCGGACCCCGGTGAAACGAACCGCCTGGCCGTCGACGGCAACAGTGCCTTCGTAATCCGTATAGACGCCCGAGAGTATCTTCATCAGCGTCGACTTGCCGGCGCCGTTCTCGCCCATCAGCGCGTGCACTTCGCCCGGCCTGAGGTCCAGGCCGACATCGGACAGCGCGGCGATGCCGCCAAACCGCTTGGAAATGCCGGTCGCGCCCAGGACGACGGTTGGACCGTCGGCCGCCAGGTTTTCCGTCATGATGGGGCCAGCGCGCTGCATGGCAAAGGACGGCCTCCCTCCGTCGTCTTCGATTGCCCGAACGCTAATCTAAACGTTTCGAATGTGTCAAGCGCCTATCTGGCTTCTGAGGATTGAAGCATTTCAATTCTTGCGAAAAATGCCGGCTTTACGTAGGTTTGGCTAAACAGGGGCGGCTAAACGTTTCGAAAATGACGGCGTCAGGGCGGAAAAAACAGCGGAAATCCACGGCGCCGACCATGCTGCACGTAGCCGAGGCGGCGCGCGTGTCGGTGGCCACCGTGTCGGCATTGCTGAACGGTACCGCCACCGTCAGTCCCGAGCTTACGCAACGCATCGAGCAGGCGATCCGCGACATCGGCTACAAGCGCAACGCCATCGCCCGCAGCCTGAAGATGGGCACCACGCGCACCATCGGCCTCACCGTGCCGCACATCACCAATCCGTTCTTCACCGATGTCGTCTCGGTCATCCAGCAGGCGTTCGACCGCGCCGGCTATGCCGTCATGCTGTGCTGCACCGACGAGGATCTGAWCACGCAGGACGAGCAGATACGTCTGTTGCTCGACCGCATGGTCGACGGGCTGATCGTGGCGCGCGTCGGCGACGGCGGCATTCTGAAGAGCATCGTCGAGGACGCCAATGTGCCGGTGGTGCTRCTCGACCGTCTCTGCGAGGGGGTCGACACCGACGCGGTGGTGCTGGACAACCAGCGCGCCGTGTTCGACGCCGTCACCTATCTGATCCATCTTGGCCATCGCCGCATCGGCTACATCACCGGCACCTCCGACATCTCCMCCATGCATGACCGCATGATCGGCTACCGCGAGGCGCTGCAGGCCGCCGGCCTGCCTGTGGCGGAGGAGCTCATACGCTCCGGCAATTTCCACGAGATCGACGGCTACAACGCGACCATGCAACTCTTGTCGCTGCACGACCGGCCAAGCGCGATCTTCTCGGCCAACAACCCGATGGTGATCGGCACCATGAAGGCGATCCGCGACATCGGCCTTTCCTGCCCCGAAGACATCTCGGTCGCCTGTTTCGACGATTTTCCCTGGTCGGACGTGTTCGTGCCGCAGCTGACCACCGTGGCGCAGCCGGTGCAGGCGATCGGCGAGCAGGCGGCGAACCTCCTGCTCGACCGGCTGGCCGGCAACCGCGACGCCCCGCCGCGCAAGCTCGTGCTCAAGGGCCGGCTGATGATCCGCAATTCCTGCCGGCCGCTCGGCGCGGTCGCGCAGAGCGTCAGCGCGTAAATCCGAAGGAGCTCTCTCCGAGTAGCCGCAACCTGGAGAAGATGCGCTTGCCGCCGGCGACCACCCGGGTGCCTTTGTCGATCACCGTCTTGTGGTCCGCTTTCAGCACCGTGCCGCCGGCCTCTTCGACCAGCAGCATGCCGGCCAGGCAATCCCAGGCGTTCATGTGCTCTTCGATATAGCCGAGCAGCCGGCCTGACGCCGCATAGGCAAGCATCAGCGCTCCGGAAGCATTGCGGTAGAAGACGCCGCCCTCGGCCATGATCAGGCCGATGAGAGTGACGACGTTCTTGGTCGCGGCGCGGTTGGAAAGCCCGGTGCCGACCGCGCCCTCCGAAAGCGACGCCGCGTTGCTGGTCTTGATCGGCTTGCCGTTGAGGAAGGCGCCGCCGCCCAGGCGGCCGTAGAAGGTCTCGTCGGTCGAAGGCTCATGGATGACGCCGACCACCGTCTCGCCGTTCGTGGCGCAGGCGATCACCACGCACCAGGCGGGAATGCCGTGCACGAAATTGGCGGTRCCGTCGATCGGGTCGATCACCCAGACATGACCGGTTGTTCCGGTCACCGCCGCATGCTCCTCGCCGACGATGCCGTCTTGCGGATAGGCCTCGGCGATCGCCGCGCGGATGAACAGCTCAACCTCGCGGTCGGCTTGGGAGACCAGGTCCTGGTGGCCCTTGCTCTCGACGGCCAGGTTGTCGAGGTCGCGAAAATACTTCAGTCCCAGCTCGCCGGCGCGCCGCGCCAGGTCGATGGCAAAATGCATGCGGTCATCGAGATCATGGGTCACGGGCAGGCTCGCGCTGGAGCAATTCCAGGAAAAGTGTGAAGCGGTTTTCCGCGGGAATTGCGTCAAAACACAGGAGGGATGCCTGCCCTTAGCAGACGAGTGTGTCGGGCAAAAGCCGTGGCGGTCAGGCGGCCTTCGACATCGATTTGTGCACGTC
The DNA here is from genome assembly GCF_001854815.1 of Mesorhizobium sp. LCM 4576. NCBI lineage: Bacteria > Pseudomonadati > Pseudomonadota > Alphaproteobacteria > Hyphomicrobiales > Phyllobacteriaceae > Mesorhizobium > Mesorhizobium sp. LCM 4576. The sequence continues at coordinate 59,170 of NZ_MDDT01000023.1, read as the reverse complement.
GGCGAGAATCTCGTAGGAGCGCACGCGCGCCGCGTGATCGAAGATCTGCGCCGTCACCATCAATTCGTCGGCGCCGGTGCGGCGTATGAAGGCGTCGATGCCCTGGCGCACCGTCTCCGGCGAGCCGACGACGGCGCAGGACAGCGCCTGGGCAAGCATGCTCTTCGCCATGGGGTCGAGATCGCGGTCGTAATCCTCGACCGGCGGCGGCAATTGCCCGGGGCGGCCGCTGCGCAGATTGACGAACGCCTGCTGCAGCGAGCTGAACAACAGCTTCGCCTCGGCATCCGTCGGCGCGGCGGAGACATTGAGGCCGAGCATCACATAGGGCTTGTCGAGCTGCGCGGACGGCTGGAAGCGCGTGCGGTAGACCTCCAGCGCGTGGTCGAGCTCGGCCGGCGCGAAATGGGAGGCAAACGCATAGGGCAGGCCGAGAAGCGCGGCGAGCTGCGCGCCATAGAGGCTGGAGCCGAGGATCCAGACCGGCACCGTCTGGCCTTCGCCCGGCACGGCGCGGATGCGCTGGCCTTCCTCGGCCGGCTGGAAATAGCCCATCAGCTCGACCACGTCCTGCGGAAAATTGTCGGTGCTTTCGAGGTTTCGGCGCAGCGCACGCGCGGTCATCATGTCGGTGCCCGGCGCGCGGCCGAGGCCGAGGTCGATACGGCCGGGAAAAAGCGCGGCGAGCGTGCCGAACTGCTCGGCGATCACCAGCGGCGCATGGTTGGGCAGCATGATGCCGCCGGCGCCGACGCGGATCGTCCTGGTGCCGCCGGCGACATGCGCGATCACGACGGATGTCGCCGCACTTGCAATGCCCGGCATGTTGTGGTGCTCAGCCAGCCAGTAACGCTTGTAGCCCAGGCGCTCGGCATGGCGGGCGAGGTCGAGCGAATTGGCAAGCGATTGCGAGGCGGTGCTGCCTTGCGTGATCGGCGACAGGTCGAGAACCGAAAGGTCCGTCATTGATCAGGTCTCCACGATGCGTTTTTCCCGCAGCCTCGCTTCGAAGGCGGCGCGGTCGGGAATGACGATGRCGAGCTGGTTCTCCAGCACGTCGGCGAGCTCAGTGGCCGTCGCGATCTCGCGCTGCTCGCTGCGGCCGCCGGCATGATGCGTCGACAGCCGGTTGTTGCGCAGCGCATAGCGCCGGTCGGGCAAGGCGAGCGCGGCGACCAGTGTCGACAGGAAATGCGAGCTTGGATGCGTCGACAGGAAATGGCTGGCGACCCGGTAGTCGACCTCATAGGCCCGGCTCATGTCGAAGCGATAGAGCGTGCGCCAATCACTACCGATATCGGCCTGCAGGCGGAATTGGTCATCTGTTCCGATCAGGCGGAAGGCCTCATGCGGCGTCCGCTGCTCCAGCCCGGGCTCCAGAAGCAACGGCGCCGTCAGCGTCAGGCCGCCGAAGCCGACATCGGCAATGTAGGTGCGGCCGCCAAGCTCGATGCGCAGCAGCATATGGCTGCGCGCGGTGACGGCGTCGTCCGGCTGGCCCCAGAGCACGCGGGCGGCAAGCCCGCCGACGGTGAAGCCCAGCGCGTCAAGCGCGTGCATGAAGATCAAATTGTGCTCGAAGCAATAGCCGCCGCGGCCTTGGCCAAAAATCTTGTCCTGCAGCGAAGCGACGTCGAGGCCGACCGAAACGCCCATCAAGGCGTCGATGTTCTCGAACGGGATCGCCCGCGGGTGCGCGGCGTGCAGCGCCTGCAGCGTGGCGAGCGAAGCGTCGGTCGGCCCGCCATAACCGATGCGGGCAAAATAGCCATCGAGATCGAAGTCGCTCATTCAGGGCAGGTCCGGCTTGACCGGTCCGATATAGGCACTGGCCACCGGTGTCGCAAACAAGGGCCGGGGTTTGAGATTGGGCCAGCCTCAGGCCGCTTGGTTGTGGTTGTTTTCGGCGGGCTCTTCCTCGATCGCCATGGAATGCTGCGCGGCCAGGAAATTGCCGGCCGGGCTCAGGCTTTCGAAATGGTCGCAGAAAACCTTGATGACGACCAGCAGCGGCACCGCCATCAGCGCGCCGACGAAACCCCACAGCCACGACCAGAAGGCGATGGCGATGAAGATCGCCACCGCATTGATCTCCAGGCGCCGCCCGACCACCATCGGCGTCACGAACTGGCCTTCGACGACGTCGCACAACACCACGAAGGCCGGCGCCAGCAGCGCATAGGCGATTGTGTCGAAGCTGATCAGCGCTATGACCGTGACCAGCAGGATGGTCATCAGCGCGCCGACATAGGGCAGGAAATTGAGCAACGCCGCCGTCGCCCCCCAGACCAGCGGATTGGGCATGYCGAGCCCCCACAGGCCCAGCCCGATCACCGTGCCGAGACTGACATTGATGACGGAGACCGTGAGCAGATAGTGCGAGATCTCGCGCTCGACGTCATAGACGATGCGCAGCGCCCGCTTCTTCTGGGWCATGCTGGTGAAGGATTGGACGATCTTCTCGTAGAACAGCGTGCCGGAGGCGAGCAGGAACAGCGACAGCACGAAGACGATGGTGATCGAGGTGCCGGCTTCGAGGATGTTGCTGGCCGCCGTGGACAGGATGCCGGAAGGCGCCACCGCGACCCGCTGCACTCCCGGCTCCTGCGAGGTCTCGGTCAGCGCTTCCAGCTGATGCGCGACATCCGTCACCCGTTCGAGCGGCCACCTGAACGGCGCCAGCCGCTCCGTCAGCTGYTGGCCGATCGAATAGGAATTGTTGATGAGGTCGATGACGGGTCCGCTGAGCAGATAGCCCGCGACGGCGAAAATGAAGATCGACAGCAGCACCAGCAGCGTCGCCGAAACGACTTCCGGGATGCCGCGCTTGCGCAGGAAACGCACGATCGGCGTCAGCGTCAGCGTTAGCAGGAAGGCAAGCATCACGGGCATGAAGAAGGCACGGGCGAAATAGAGCGCCGCCGCCGTCATCAGAATGAAGATCCCGATCACCAGCGACCGCATCAGACGCATGTCTGCCCGCGCCTCGGCGCGCATGTCAGGGCTTTCGGCAGCGCTCGCGCCCGAAGCGGTCGGTTCGGCTTTCATCGGTTCCCTCAACACCGCAAAACGGTGCAATCGAGGGGAAACGTGCTCGCCGGGTCAAGGTTCCGTTAGCCGGCGATCATGGAAGCGCTTGGGCAGCGACAGCTCAGGCGGCCGGCACCGGCGCGGCGGATGCCGCCTTTGCCGTCTCCTTGCGCACGATCGGCGCCACCTTGGTGCCATAAAGCTCGATCGCCTTCATGATCCTGGCGTGAGGCATGGTGCCGATCGCCATCTGCAGCAGGAAGCGGTCGTTGTTGAAGATCTTGTGCTGGGCGACGATCTTTTCCGCTACGGCTTCGGGGTTGCCGACAAACAGCGCGCCATTCGGTCCGCGCGCCTGATCGAAATGCGCGCGCGAGGTCGGGCCCCAGCCGCGCTCGCGGCCGATGCGGTTCATCACCTCGGCCTGCGGCCCGTAGAAGTCGTCGGCCGCCTGCTCGGTCGTCTCGGCGATGAAGCCATGCACGTTGATGCTGGTGGCAAGCGTTGCCGGATCGGTGCCGGCGCGGCGCGCCGCCTCGCGATAGATATCGAACAGGGGAGCGAAACGCGCCGGCTCGCCGCCAATGATGGCCAAAGCCAGCGGCAGACCGAGCACGCCGGCGCGGGCAGCCGATTGCGGCGTGCCGCCGATGGCGATCCAGATCGGCAGCTTTTCCTGGAACGGACGCGGGTAGACGCCGCGGCCGTTGATCGGCGCGCGCAGCTTGCCCTGCCATGTCACCTTCACCTGGTCGCGGATAGCAAGCAACAGGTCGAGCTTTTCGGCGAAGAGCTCGTCATAGTCCTCGAGATTGTAGCCGAACAGCGGGAAGGATTCGATGAAGGAGCCGCGCCCGGCCATGATCTCAGCACGGCCGTCGGACAGAAGGTCGAGCGTCGCGAATTGCTGGAAGACGCGCACCGGGTCGTCCGAGGAGAGCACGGTGACCGCGCTGGTGAGCTTGATGCGCTTCGTGCGCTCTGCCGCCGCGGCCAGCGCCACGACCGGGRCCGAGGCGGCATAATCGGGGCGGTGGTGCTCGCCCAGGCCGAACACGTCGAGACCGACCTGGTCGGCCAGCTCGATTTCCTCGATGAGATTGCGCAGCCGCTCATGCGGGCCGATGGCGCCGGGACCCGGTTCCGGGCTGACGTCGGCGAAAGTGTAAAGACCGAGTTCCATCTGGTTGCGTCCTAAGGGCGTTCATGTGGATGTTGCTAGTTGGCGCTAGAGGTAACGATCTGCCCCGTCGCCCGCCAGAGGCGCGATCTGTGAACAGTGCATCATGCATCGCCGCGCCGTATCCCTGCGGCAACAAGCCCGGATTTTTCATGGCTGGCATACCGATTTGGCGCTTGAACTCGCCGCTTTCACGCGTATGTAAGCGTCGCAAATAGACTGCAGGGAAGTGCACTTGGCTATCTACAGGGAAAAAGACATTTTCGAGCGGCGCAACGCCGCGAACGAGGCAAAGAAGGCGCTGCTCGAGCGCTTCAAGGCAAGACCGGCGGCGGATGATCCGGCTGTGCTCGCGCGCCAGGYCGAACGCAAGGCGATCCTTGAGGCCCGCGCCATCCGCGAGGCCGAAAAGGCAAGACTGAAGCAGGAAAAGCTGGCGCGTGAAGCGGCCGAGAAGGCCGAGCGCGAGGCGATTGCGGAAGCGGCACGTCTTGCGGCGGAAGCGGCGGCGGCCGAAGAGGCCAGGCGCCGCGAAGCCGAGGAAGCCGAACGTATCGCGATCGAGCTCGCCGATGAAGCCGCGCGCAAGGCCAAGCGTGACGCACGCTACRCCGCCCGCAAGGCGCGCGTCGGCAGGACGCCTCCGGGCTTCTCCGCCCGCTAAGTTCGGGTTCGATGAAAATGAATCAGGGTCGCCGAAAGCGGCCCCGAAGGCGTTTGTGCCTAGAGCAATTCCAGGAAAAGTGTGAGCGGTTTTCCGTCCGGAATTGCGTAAAAACAAAGAGATAGAGCGGTTAGCCGTTTTCCGTGAAACGGTGAACCGCTCTAAAAATGCTCAGGCTACCAGCTTCAGGCCGACGATGCCGCAGACAATCAGGCCGATACAGGCGAGCCGGACAGCGGTCGCGGGCTCGCCGAGCAGCCAGATGCCAAGCAGTGCCGTGCCAACGGTGCCGATGCCGGTCCACACCGCATAGGCCGTGCCGACGGGCAGCGTCTTCAACGCCAGGCCGAGCAGACCGAGGCTGACGATCATCGAGGCAATGGTGAGAAGGGTCGGCAGCGGTTTCGAGAAGCCGTCGGTGTATTTGAGGCCGATCGCCCAGCCGATCTCGAACAGGCCGGCGAAGAACAGAAAAATCCAGGACATCGAAAACGCTCCGTCGTTCCGGCATCGGTTGCGATGCTCGGTGTGGCGGGTCGTCCCGGCCGGTTTTTCGGGAAGCGAGGTCGTCCTCGCCTCCATTATATAGGGTGCTCAGTTCCCCAATCAACAAAACACCGGCAGCATTGTCATGCCGCCGGTACCAAGCTGCATTTGAGCCGTGGGCGACCGGATTCGGCCGCTTACTTTTCCTTGATGCGCATCGCCTTGACCGGCGGCGCCTTAGGAGCCGGGGCCGCGGCGGGCTTCTTGGCATCCTTCTTCGGCTTGCGGGGTTCCTTGCCCGCCTTCATCGCACCTTTTGCCATGATTCGCTCCTCCGGTTTGTGGGCAATCCAAGTGAAACAAGAGAAATGCCGGACTGCAAGAGGCTGCATATCGCCGACTGGGCCGTCCGGCTGGATGTCAACCGATTTCCCGTCGCTATGCCCATTCAGCGCGCTGCGGTGGCTTGAACTTCCGATTGCCTGGCGCATTGTCTGTGGAGTTTCAGTGTCCCTCCAGGCTGGGGCGCGTCGGGAGATCGGATGGCAGGACATAGCGGATCGAGACGGGTGATCTACGCTGCGCTTGCCGGCAACCTGGCGATCGCGCTCACCAAATTCGCGGCGGCGGCCTTCACCGGTTCGTCCGCCATGCTGTCGGAAGGGGTGCATTCGCTGGTCGACACCGGCAACGGGGCGCTGCTCCTCTACGGCATGCGCCGCGCCGCGCGGCCGCCCGACCGCACCCACCCGCTCGGCCACGGACGCGAGCTCTATTTCTGGAGCTTCATCGTCGCGCTTCTGGTATTCGCGCTCGGCGCCGGCGTGTCCTTCTACGAGGGCGTCATCCACATCATGGCGCCCGAGCCGGTCGTCAACGCCAAGGTCAACTATACCGTGCTCGGTCTTTCCTTCCTGTTCGAGGGCAGCTCATGGCTGGTCGCGCTGAAGGAGTTCCGGCAGCAGAAGGGCAGGCAGGGCTGGTTCCAGGCGGTGCGCCGCAGCAAGGACCCCAGCGTCTACACGGTGCTGTTCGAGGACAGCGCCGCGCTGCTCGGCCTCATCGTCGCGTTCGCCGGCATCCTGTCCGCCGAGCTCCTGGAGATCCCGGAGCTCGACGGTGTCGGCTCGATCGGCATTTCAATCATCCTCGGGGCGACCGCGGTTTTCCTAGCGCGCGAAAGCAAGGGACTGCTCATGGGCGAGCCCGCCTCGCCAGAGGTGCAGAAGCAGGTCCTGGCGATCGCCCAAGAGGATCCGGCGGTGCAGCGGGCTAACGGCATATTGAGCGTCCATATCGGCCCCGAGGAGATCGTCGCGGGCCTGAGCATTGAATTCGAGGATCATCTCACCGCGCCCGAGATCGAAGCCTGCGTCGAGCGCCTGGAGGCAAGGCTCAAGAAGGAAATGCCGCAAATCTCCAGGCTCTTTGTAAAACCGCAGGCGACTGGCACATGGGAGCGGCGGCGCGAGGCCATGGTCGAGGCGTCGGACGAGAGTTAGCTTGAACACAGCGAAGTTTGTAAGGAGGAATGCCGATGAAGATCGACGGCGGATGCCATTGCGGCGCGATCACCTATGAGGCGGAAGTCGATCCTGAGAAGACCTCGATCTGCCACTGCACGGACTGCCAGCAGCTGACCGGAACGRCCTTTCGCGTCACTGTTCCGGCGCCGGAAAGCGACTACAGGATCACCAAGGGCGCGCCAAAAATCTACATCAAGGTCGTGGCGAGYGGCGCTAGGCGCGCCCAGGCTTTTTGCGCCGACTGCGGCTCGCACCTCTACGCAACGTCCGTTGGCGACGGCCCGAAGGTCTATGGCATCAGGGTCGGGACCGCCCGGCAGCGTCAGGACCTCGTTCCGAGACAACAGAAATGRCACCGGTCGGCCCTGCGCTGGCTTCCGGAATTCGAAGGCATGGCGACGACGGAAGAGCAGTAGGACTGGATGCCGGGCGGAGCCGTCCTCAGCCGCCCTCCCATCACTAGAGCGTTTCACCGTTTTACGGAAACGGCGAACCGCTCTATCTCTTTGTTTTTACGCAATTCCGGACGAAAAGCCGCTCACACTTTTCCTGGAATTGCTCTAAGCGAACCGCCCCCTCACCCCAGGAGCGTCTTCGTCCTTTTGCTGCCGCCCAGCTTGCGCCATGTGTTGAAGCGATGGGTGGCGGCGGCGAAGGAGATCTTCATCTGCTGGGCGACGGTGTAGCGCGACTTGCCCTCGTCGAACATGCGGTAGCAGCACTCCGCACCTTCCTCGGTCAGCTTGCCGTCCGGTGTCTTGTTGTGCGGGTTGGCGGGGTCGAATTTCTCGAGCTGTTCCTCGACAAGGYCCTTCAGGCGCTGCAGGTCGGCCTCGATGCTGGCGATGAGATCGAGAACCGGTTTGGCGTCAAATGCGTGCGATGGCTTCTTGTCCGTCATGCCGGGCTTCCTTCAATTTCGGTTGTCGTCAGCCATATAGGCTAACATTCGGTGATAATGAAGGGTCGGCCGGGTAACGCGGGATCACTGTTTCGCGCGTGCAGCCGTGCCGTTCGCAATTGACGTTGGTCAGCCAAGATCCTAGTTTAGAATCATTCTAAACTAGAGTGGTTTCATCATGCTTTCCCGTGTATTCGGCTTCGGCCGCCGTTCCTTCGATTCGCTGTCGKAGCAGGAGATCCTGGCGCTGGCGATCTCTTCCGAGGAGGATGACGGGCGCATCTACCGCGCCTATGCCGACGGCCTGRCGCAGGACTTTCCGCAATCGGCCAAGGTGTTCGAGGCGATGGCCGAGGAGGAGGACGGCCACCGCGATTCCCTCATCGAGCTTCACCGCAAGCGCTTCGGCGATCGCATTCCCCTGATCCGGCGCGAGCATGTGAGGGGTTATTACGAGCGCAAGCCGGACTGGCTGGTGCGGCCGCTCGGCATCGAGCATGTGCGCCGGCAGGCCGAGGATATGGAGCGGCAGGCCTACCGCTTCTATGTCGAGGCGGCCAAGCGGACCACCGACGCCTCGACGCGAAAGCTGCTCGACGATCTCGCCTTGGCCGAGCAAGGCCACGAGAGCTCGGCGCACGACCTGGAGCAGGAGCACGTGCCGGGTGCAGTCAAGGAGGAGGAAGCGAGCGCGGAGCAGCGCCAGTTCATCCTCACCTATGTGCAGCCCGGGCTGGCCGGATTGATGGACGGATCGGTGTCGACGCTGGCGCCGATCTTCGCCGCCGCCTTCGCCACGCATGCGACATTCCAGACTTTCCTCGTCGGCCTCGCCGCCTCGATCGGCGCCGGCATCTCGATGGGCTTCACCGAGGTCGCCTCCGACGACGGCAAGCTGTCGGGACGCGGTTCGCCGATCAAGCGCGGCCTCACCGTCGGCATCATGACGACGCTGGGAGGGCTCGGCCACGCACTGCCCTATCTCATCCCCTATTTCTGGACGGCGACGATCGTCGCGGCGGTGGTGGTGTTCTTCGAGCTCTGGGCGATCGCCTTCATCCAGAACCGTTACATGCAGACACCCTTCTGGCGCGCCGCCTTCCAGGTGGTGCTGGGCGGCGCGCTGGTGTTCGGCGCCGGCGTGCTGATAGGGAATGCATAGCGCCAGCTCCCCTTCTCCCCTTGTGGGAGAAGGTGGATCGGCGCGTTAGCGCCGAGACGGATGAGGGGTGTTCCAGCGGAGTGAGACGTCGGCAAACTCGCCGTCTCCTCCGGCGACGCCAAGCTGGAGCACCCCTCATCCGTCGCCTTCGGCGACACCTTCTCCCACAAGGGGAGAAGGGGGAGCCGCGCCTACCCGTTCACGGTCCTGCTATCCGCCGGCGCTTCCGCCCTTTCCGTCAGCCCGTAGTCGCGCACCACATGGGCGATGYGCAGACGATAGCCGGCAAAGATGCCGCCGCGGCCGGCCTGCTGCGCCTGGCGGTGCTCCTCGGTGGTGCGCCAGGCCTTCACCGCTTCCTCGTCGCGCCAGAAGGACAGCGACAGCACGCGCTTCGGGTCGGTCAGGCTCTGGAAACGCTCGACCGAGATGAAACCGTCGATGCGCTCGAGCAGCGGCTTGAGGTCGGCGGCGATGCCGAGATAGGCATCGCGCTTTCCTTCCGCCGGCTCGACCTCGAAGATGACAGCGATCATGCCTCTATCCCTTCCTTGACCGTCGACTATTTGTTCCGCGCAATTCCGGACGGAAAACCGCTATGCACTTTTCCTGGAATTGCTCTAGGTCCGAAAGACCTGCCTTGGGCCATGCGGGCCGGACACCAGCCTCAGGAAGACGCGATCTTCCTTCAAGATGAACTTCTCGCGCCGCGCGAATTCGTAGTTTGCCTTGCCGGCCGGGTCTTCGGCAAGCCGCGCGCGATAGGCTTCATAGGCCGCGAGGCTCTCGATGTTGTAGGCGGCATAGGCCGTGGTGGCCGAGCCTTCATGCGGGGCGTAATAGCCGATCAGGTCGGCGCCGCAGCGCGGAATGGCCTGGCCCCAGGCGCGCGCATATTGCTCGAAGGCCRCCTTGCCGAACGGGTCGATCTCGTAGCGGATGAAGCAGGTGATGGTCATGTCGGGTCTCCTTGTCTTCCGCACATCGATGCTTCGACCGCGATCGAAGCATCACTGGCGCGAATGTGCTAGGCATTCTCCTGTCAGGAGTGTTTGCCCGGGCTGCTTGAGATGGCCCCAGAATAATGCTTCCCTGACAAGAATGCTTCGATGAGGATCGAACCATGCGCGAAGGACCGGACATCGCCCGCATCGCCAGCCTGGTCGGYGACCCGGCCCGCGCCAACATGCTGAACGCGTTGATGGGCGGCACGGCGCTGACGGCGTCGGAACTGGCGCTGGAAGCCGGCGTGTCGCTACCCACGGCTTCCTCGCATCTGTCGAAGCTGATGGAGGGCGGGCTGCTCACCTTGGCGAGCCAAGGCCGCCACCGCTATTACGGGCTCGCCAGCGCGCAGGTGGCCGGCATGATCGAGGCGATCATCGGCGTCGCCRAAGCGGTCGGCCCAAAGCGCGTGCGGCCCGGCCCGCGCGATGCGGCCATGCGCGTGGCGCGCGTCTGCTACGACCACCTCGCCGGCGAGCAGGCGGTGGCGATGCTCGACCGGCTCTTCGACAGGAAGCTTTTGCTGYGCGACGACGACCAGATCAGGCTCACGCCGGCCGGCGCCTCGCATTTTTCCGCGCTGGGCATCGAGATCCACGCCAAGGCGCGGCGGCCGGTATGCCGCGCCTGCCTCGACTGGAGCGTGCGGCGGTCGCATCTGGCCGGCACGCTGGGCGCCGCCATCCTCGACAAGATCATCGCCGAGAAATGGGCGCGGCGCGAGAAGGACAGTCGCGCCGTGGTGTTCTCGCCGACGGRCAGGCAGGCGTTCGAGAGGGTGTTTCTGGCGTAGGGCTGCGCAGGAAATGACAGCCTCGCAATGTCGGCGCGATTCACCCCCGCTTCAGCGCCTTCCCCAGCTTGAAGAAATCCTTCCACGGATCAGCCTTCTTCAGCTGCGCCAGCGTGGTTTCATCCCCCAGCGGGAATGCATTCGGCGCCAAGCCCTTCTTGATGTCCGGCCAGGTTGCTGGCATCGATATCGTGGCGCCCTTCTTGGCGCGCGAGGAATAGGGCGCGACCGTGGTCGCGCCGCGGCCGTTGCGCAGATAGTCGACGAAGATCTTGCCCGTGCGCGCCTTCTTCGACAGCGTCGCCGTGTAACGGTCGGGTGCCGCCTGCTCCAGCGCGCGGGCGAAATCATGGGCGAAATCCTTGACCTCGTCCCACTCCGCCGAGGGTTTCAGCGGCACCAGCACGTGATAGCCTTTGCCACCGGAGGTCTTGACCAAATTGGGCAGCGACAGCTCATCGAGCTGCCTGTGGATGTCGAGYGCCGCCTCGCGCACTTTGCCGACATCGACGCCTTCGTCCGGATCGAGGTCGAAGATGATCTGGTCCGGCTGTTCCAGCRCATCGATCGTCGAGCCCCAGATATGCACCTCGACCACGCCGTACTGGACAAGCGCCGCCAGCCCGTCGAAATCCTTGATGTAGAGGATCTCCTCGCCATCGGTCGGGTCCTTCATCCTGGCGATCTTGTCGCTCATGCCGGGCGAGGCGTGTTTCTGGAAGAAGCGCTGGCCGTGGATGCCGTCCGGCGCCCGCACCAGGCTCAGCGGCCGGTTGACGACGAATTGCTCCATGCGCGGCCAGACCAGCGCGTAATGATCGAGYAGGTCCTGTTTCGAAACCTTCTCGTCGGRCCACAGCAGCTTGTCGGGATGCGAGAGCTTTATCGAGGTCTTCGCCGTTCCGGCCGATTTTCCCGGCGCGGTCTTGCCGCTGGCCGTCTTCGCTTCGCTCTCGGCCTTGCCGGCTTGCTTCGRCTTTTCCTGCACGACTTCCTCCRCCGGCTTGTCCTCGCGCAGTCCCTGGAACGAGGCGTGGCGGATTATACGGTCGGATGTCCAGCTGCGGAACTCCACCTCGCCGACAAGTTCCGGCTTGACGAAAGTGAGGCCCTTGCCCTTCGRCACAGCGGCCGAGAAGGGCGAGGCCTTCGCCTCGCGCGCGTCGAGCTTCTTTTTCAAATCCGTCAGCACCTTGCCGGAAAAGCCGGTGCCGACGCGGCCGGCGTAACGCAGCTTGCCGCCTTCATTGAAGCCGACGAGCAGCGAGCGCACGCCCCGGCCTGTTTTGTCGGAGGGCAGATAGCCGCCGATGACGAATTCCTGCCTGAGCGTGCATTTCGACTTGATCCAGCTGAGGCCCCGTCCGCTGCGGTAAGGCGCGTCGGCGCGCTTCGACACCACGCCTTCCAGGCCCATGCGGCAGACATGCTGCAGCATGACCTTGCCGGGCTCGTGGAAATGGTCGCTGAAGCGCAGCGCCGAATCCTGGGGCTGCTCGCCGAGCAGCTCGGCCAGCGCCTGCTTGCGCTCGACCAGCGATTCGCGGCGCAAATCCTCGCCGTCGAGCCGCATCAGGTCGAAGACATAATAGATCATGCGGTCGGCGCGGCGGGCCGACAGATCCGCCTGCAGCAGCGGGAAGGACGACACACCATTGTCGGCCAGCACCACGACCTCGCCGTCGATGATGGCGTCGCGGCATTTCAATTTGRCCAGCTCGGCGGTGATCGGCCCCTCGAACTTCTCCGTCCAGTCGAGGCCGGCGCGGGTGAACAGCCTGACCTCGCTGCCTTCGATTTGCGCTTGCATGCGGTAGCCGTCGAATTTCACTTCGTGCAGCCAATCATCGCCGCCCGGTGCTTCCTTCTCCAGCGTCGCCAATTGCGGCTCGATGAATTCCAGCCGCCTGGCCTGCCCGGCCTTGGCCTTGCGGACAGCCGGCTTGTTCGATTGCCAGACCTTCGGTGTCTGCCCCCTGGCAGCCTTGCCTTCGCCGATCTCCTCGATGGTCAGGCCGGACTTCACCGATTTCGGTTCCTGCTGGAGAATGTCCTCGCCCGGCCGGGCGGCGGCATCGCTGGACTTGATCAGCAGCCAGTTGTCGCGCTTCTCGCCRGGGCGGGGCTTCAGCCTGACCAGATGCCAGCGGCCGTTGAGCTTGTGGCCATCGAGCTCGAAGTCGATATGGCCCTTCTTCATGCCCTTGGCCGGATCGCCGTCGGGCGTCCATCTGCCTTCGTCCCAGACCAGGACCGAACCGCCGCCATATTGGCCCTTCGGAATTGTGCCTTCGAAGGAGGCGTAGTCGATCGGGTGATCCTCGACATGCACGGCCAGCCGCTTCTCATGCGGGTCGAGGCTCGGGCCTCGCGTCACCGCCCAGCTCCACAACACGCCGTCGTGTTCCAGGCGGAAATCATAGTGAAGCCGGGTCGCGGCATGCTTCTGGACGACGAAGATGCCGCCGCCCTGCTTGCCGCGCTTCACCTTGCCGGCCGGCTCGGCGGTTTTCTTGAAATCGCGCTTGGCTTGATATTGTTCGAGGCTCGCCATCGCGGGCTCCTATGCGGACTTGCGCTTCGGCGCGGCCTTGGCCTTCGCTCGTTTGGCCGGCGCTTTGGACGATGCCTTGCCGGCTTTGCCGTCGTCGGCGTTGAGGCTCTTCTTCAGCGCGTCGAACAGGTTAACGACATTGGACGGTTTCGGCGATGCCTTGGCCTTCGGCGCCTTTCTCCCGGCCTTCCTGGAGCGAACCAGCTCGAGCAGCGATTCCTCATAGCGATCCCTGAACTTTGCAGGGTCGAACTTCGCCTTCTTCTTGTCGATGATAGTCTCGGCCAACCCGACCATCTCGCCGTCCAGCTTCGCGGACTGGATGTCGGCGAAGATGCCGGACGCGTCGCGCACCGTGTCTCCGTAGCGCAGCGTCGTCAGCAGCATGCCTTTGCCRAACGGCTCGATCATCGCCGGGCGCTCCCGCTGATAAAGCACGATGCGGGCCAAGCCGGCCATTTTCTTCTCCGCAAGCGCATCGCGGATGACGGCGAAGGCCTCCTCCGAAACCTTGTCTGCCGGCGAGACGTAATAGGGCGTGTCGAGATAGACCTGATCGATCGAAGCCTTGTCGACGAAGCCGTCGAGATCGAGCGTGTGCGAGGACTCTATCTGGACCGCCTCGATATCCTCGTCCTCGATGCGGATGAATTCGTCCTTGCCGACCTCGAAGCCCCTGACCTCCTCATCCTCTTCCAGCGGCTTGCCGCTTTTCTGGTCGACATAGACACGCCGGACCCTGTTGCCGGTCTTGCGGTTGAGGATGTGGAAGGACACCTTCTCGGCGTGGGTGACGACGTTGCTCAGTTGGATAGCGCAGGTGACCAGCGAAAGCTTCAGATAACCGCTCCAGGCGGGTCGCGGCGCCATGACGAACACTCCTTGCAGCATCGGGGCAACATCGGACAAACCGAAACGGCCGGAACGCCGCTTCGGTTCCCCGGAGACGGGAAGGCCGACGCCATGCGCCGACCCTATCGTCAGGCTATTCGGCGGCCTGCAGGTTGACCTTGCTTTCGGCGATCTCAGTGAGCTTGCGGTCGGTCGCCTCTTCTTCCTTGAGGTTCTTGGCCAGCACATTGGCGCAGTCGCTGCGGCCGAGCTGCTTGGCCCAGGCGATCAGCGTGCCGTAGCGCGTTATCTCATAATGCTCGACGGCCTGCGCGGAGGCGATCAGCGCCGCATCGAGGACCTCCTTGTCCTCAACATCGCCGCTGACTTCATCGGCCTCTTCGAGGATGCCGTCGATGGYAGGGCAGTTGACGGTCTTGGCCTTCACGCCGTGCAGCTCGAACACCTGCTCGACCCGTTCGATATGACCCTTGGTCTGGGTGAGATGCTTCTCGAAGCCGGCTTTCAATTGCGGATCGGTCGCCTTGTCGATCATCTTCGGCAGCGATTTCTCGATCTGCTTCTCGGCATAGTAGATGTCGCGCAGCGTGTGGATGAAGAGATCGTCCAGCGTCTTGATGTCTTTCGAAAAGAAGCCCATGGCGGTTTGCCTTTCCATGTTTCGCATTGCCRGGAAGTTGCGCGGCGGACGGCCGTCAACACGGCCGGGCTGCCCGGCCTTACGGGTCAAYGTTGCCTTCTGCGACAGGTTCCTGTCCGTCCGGCCGCGCAAAAGGAAATTTCCTGCCGCTGGGCGAAGGTGAAACAGAAGCGCGGCCAAGCGACATCGGAACGAAACATATGTGATGCAAAAGTCACACGAGCCGGAAAGGCGGCGAAAGGCACCGAAAGACCGCGAATCAGCCGCAATCCGGCCATGATGCAACGAGTTTCGGACCAGAAATTAACATCACGTTCACCGACTATTCACGCCTCGACGCTATGCTCTCGAACAATTCGGACGGGACATCCGAAAGCGGGACAGGGACCAAGTAAAATGCACTTCTGGAATCACATCGCCGGCTACGCCGCCGCCATTCGCGAATTCGTCGCGCCGACCTACCGGCCGGAGCGTTATTACATGCGCGGCCCGGGTCCGGCCTGCGCGCGTCGCGGCAATTCGCTCGGCGTCAGYGCGAACTGAGATGACCCGCCTACGCGCCCACCACAGCCGCATCTGCCGGCCGGCCGCCGACCAGCGCGCCACCACCTATCGCGCCGAGCGCCTGACGCTTGCCGCCAACTGGCGTGCGACAACGCCGCGACTTTGACGCCGCCGCCGGCTGGCTTAGTGTCTCCCTAGTTTGACGCAATTCCGGACGGAAAACCGCTCACACTTTTCCTGGAATTGCTTTAGGGGCACAAGCAGCCGGGGCCGCGATGACCGACCTGCCCGAAAGTCCTGATTTCCCGCGCCAGGCCTATAACGCCCRCCAGCCGTTGATCGTCTTCGACGGCGTCTGCGTGTTCTGCTCGGGCTTCGTCCAGCTCATCCTCAGGCTCGACCGGGAAAAGCGCTTCCGCTTCGCCACGGCGCAGTCGCCGCTGGGCCAGGCGCTGTTTCGCCTGCATAGCCTGCCGACCGACGATTACGACAGCAACCTCGCCATCATCGACGGCGCGGCCTTCACCAAGCTCGACAGTTTCGTCGCCGTCATGGCCGCGCTCGGCTGGCCATGGCGCGCGGCGAAGGCGCTGCTCATCCTGCCGCGGCCGCTGCGCGACTGGCTCTACGACCGCGTCGCCAAGAACCGCTACGCGCTGTTCGGCCGCAAGGACAGTTGCGAGATACCTTCAGCCGAGTTGCGGGAGCGGCTGATCGGCTAACGACGATTCCGGCAAGACCGGCTGGGGGTAAGGTATGAAGCTTCTCATCGTCGGCGGCTACGGCACCTTCGGCGGACGCATCGTCCAGCTCCTGGAGAACGAACCGCGCCTCGAGCTCATCATCGCCGGCCGGTCGCTCGCCAAGGCCGAGGCCTGCTGCAAAGAGCGGGGCACGACCAAGGCCAGGCTCATGCCGGCGACGTTCGACCGCGACGGCGATCTCGGCGCGCAGCTCGCCGCCTTGCTGCCCGACATCGTTGTCGACGCCAGCGGTCCGTTCCAGGCCTATGGCGAGGGACTCTACCGGCTGATCGAAGCCTGTATCGGCGCGCGCATCCACTATCTCGACCTTGCCGACGGCTCGGACTTCGTCGCCGGCGTTGCCGGCTTCGATGCCGCGGCCAAGGCGGCCGGCGTGATGGCGCTCTCTGGTGTGTCGAGCTTCCCGGTGCTGACGGCGGCGGTGGTGCGGCGTCTTTCGGCCGGCATGGCGCGCGTCGGCACGATCCGTGGCGGCATCGCGCCGTCGCCCTTCGCCGGTGTCGGCGAAAACGTCATCCGCGCCATCGCGAGCTATGCCGGCCGGCCGGTGCGGCTGATGCGGGGCGGCAGACCGGCCAAGGGTTATCCGCTCACCGAGCAGATGCGCTATACGATCGCGCCACCCGGGCGCGTGCCGGTGCGGAACACGCTGTTCTCGCTGGTCGATGTGCCGGACCTGCGCGCGCTGCAGGCGCTGTGGCCGGAAGCGAGCACGACCTGGATGGGCGCCGGGCCGGTGCCCGAGGTGCTGCACCGGGCGCTGATCGGCCTGGCCTTGCTGGTGCGTACCGGCCTCATCCGCTCGCTGTCGCCGCTGGCGCCGCTGATGCATTGGGCGACCAACCGGCTGTCATGGGGCGAGCATCGCGGCGGCATGTTCGTCGCGGTCGAGGGCACGGACGAGGCCGGCAGACCGATCAGGCRGTCCTGGCACCTTCTGGCCGAAGGCGACGACGGGCCGCTGATCCCGTCCATGGCGGTCGAGGCGATCCTCCGCAAGGCGCTCGACGGCCGCATGCCCGCACCAGGCGCGCGGGCGGCGACGCGCGACGTCGAGCTGGAGGATTATGAAGCGCTGTTCGCCGGAAAGACGATCCACACCGGCTTCAGGGACGACACCGGCGAGCGGAAGGCGCTCTATCCCGATCTGCTCGGCGATGCGTGGCAAAGCCTTCCGGCCGAAATCCGCGCCATGCATGAGGGAGCGGCAATGGCGTACGGACGCGCCAGCGTCGAACGCGGCAGCGGCCTGCTTAGCCGGCTTGCGGCGCGCATGGCCGGCTTCCCGCCTGGCGCGGCCGATGTCCCCGTCAAGGTGCGCTTCGTTGCCGACGAGCAAGGCGAGACCTGGATCCGCGCATTCGGCGCGCACAGCTTCTCGAGCCGGCAGTTCGCCGGAAGCGGCCGATCGGAGCGGCTGCTTTGCGAGTGCTTCGGCCCGCTCACCTTCGCCATGGCGCTGACCGTCGACGGCAACCGGCTTCGGCTCGTGCTGCGCCGCTGGAGCTTTCTCGGCCTGCCATTGCCGACGTGGCTTTGCCCGCGCTCGAACGCCTGCGAAACCGTCGAGGACGGCCGCTTCCGCTTCGATGTCGAGATATCGCACCCGGCGGCCGGGCTGATCGTGCGCTACCGCGGCTGGCTCGTGCCGGCGCAGGGTTCGAGCACGGTGGGTTCGCCGGCCGTCCTACCCAGTTCCCGGCAGCCCGAGGCCGTGCACAGCGTCCAGCCTTGACCGGTGGCGCCGGACGCCGCGAGCACGAGACGCGGCTGGGGTGCGATCCGCGGCGCATAGACCCACCAGCCGTCCCGCAGCACCGAGCCCTCGGGCGGCTCCATGCCGGCGCCGGAGCCCTTGACCCGCGCCCGCACCACCTGCAGTCCGGCCGGCGACACTTTCCAATCCTCCTGCCAGCGCGTCCGTTCCACCGAATGCGTCCACGACAGCGTGAAGGCGGCGGCGGCGAGCGTCACCGTCTTGCCGGCGGCGAGGACGCACAGGCTCATGCGGCGCCGGCCGTGGACAGCCGGCGGGCGCGCCAGCAGTGYCAGGCGATCCAGGCCAGCGCCAGCACCCAGCCGGTCTCGTCGGTGAGCGRCAATGCGGCCACCAGCAGCAGGCCGGCGCAGAAGGCGACGAGACGCTCCCACAAGGCCATGCGGCGGGCGAGGAAGCCAACGGCTGCGGCGCCCCACAGCACGATGCCCATGCAGGCCTTGACGACGATATAGGCGACCTCGACGGGATAGCCGAACGAGGCGGCGATCGGGCCCGCGTCCTGCAGCATGAGGGCCGGCGTGTAGACGGCCATGAACGGCACGACGAAGCCGGCAATGGCGAGCTTGGTGGCCTGGATGCCGATCTTCAATCCGCTTTCCTTCGCCATCGGCGCGGCGGCGAAGGCGGCGAGCGCCACCGGCGGGGTCAGGTCCGCCATGATGCCGAAATAGAAGACGAACATGTGGCTCACCACCAGCGGCACGCCGAGCGACAGCAGCGCCGGCCCGGCAAGCGAGGAGGTGATGATGTAGTTCGGGATCGTCGGAATGCCCATGCCGAGAACCAGGCAGGTGAGCATGGTGAGCACCAGCGACAGGAACAGATTGTTCTCGCCGATGGAGATGATCCAGCCGATGAAGGTCGAGGCGATGCCGGTGAGCGTCAGCGTGCCGATGACGATGCCGACGATGGCGCAGGCGATGCCGACGGGAAGCGCGTTCTTCGCCCCTTCGGCAAGCGAGTCGACACAGATGCGCAGCGTCTCGCGCCCGCCCTTGAAGGCGAGGCAGGCTATGACGAGCGCCGCGATGACGAGGCTCAGCACGTTGACGCCGAAGCGCATGAAGGAGGCGGCGACGAGCCCGAGCGCCAGCCAGAAGACGAAACGGAAGGCGAGCGGTCCGATCAGGGCCGCCAGCGGYGTCCCGAGGATGAGCACGATGGTCAGCGCGAGGCCCATCGTGCCGGCGAAGATCGGCGTGTAGCCGGCAAACAGCAGGTAGACCAGCACGGCGAGCGGCAGCACGAGCGGCCAGTGTTTTCGCACCGCCGCCCAGGGATTGGGAAGCTCCGCCTTGGCCATGCCGTGCAGGCCGGCCTTGCCGGCCTCCAGATGCACCTGCCAGAAGCAGGCGCCGAAATAAAGCAACGCCGGAATGATCGCCGCCTTGACGACCTCGGCATAAGGGATGTTCAGCGTCTCGGCCATGATGAAGGCGACGGCGCCCATCACCGGCGGCATGATCTGGCCGCCCATCGAGGAGGTCGCCTCGACCGCGCCGGCGAAGGCGGAGCGGAAGCCGAAGCGCTTCATCAGCGGGATGGTGAACTGGCCGCTGGCGACGACATTGGCGACGCCCGAACCGGAGATGGTGCCCATCAGCGCCGAGGACAGCACGCAGACCTGGGCCGGGCCGCCGCGCCACGAGCCGACGAGGCCGAGCGCGAAATCGTTGAACAGCGCGATCATGCCGGCACGTTCGAGGAAGGCGGCAAAGACGACGAAGATGAAGATATAGGCGGCCGAGACATAGACCGGCGTGCCGTATATGCCTTCCGTGCCGTAGGCGAAGGTGTCGACCAGCTGCGCGAAATCATAACCGCGATGGATGAACGGCGGCGGCAGATGATTGCCGACGAAGCAATAGGCGAGGAAGATGAAGGCGATGACCGCGAGCGGCAGGCCCATCAGCCGCCGCGCCGCCTCGAAGACCAGCACCACCAGCAACGTGCCGACGATCAGGTCCGGCGTGGTCAGGAAGCCGGAGCGGCGGATGAGGTCGGCGTAGAAGACCCAGTTGTAGAGGCCGGTGCCGAAGCCCAGCACGCCGAGYGTCCAGAATGCGGCCTTCGCGGCCATGYCGGTGGCGCGCAAATTGGCGATCAGRGCGAAACCGAGCAGCAGCAGGAAGCCGACATGCATGGCACGCACCACCTGGCTGGGCAGGCTGCCATAGGCGGCGATGTAGATCTGGAAGACGGAGAAAGCGACCGCGATGAGGAAGGCCGCCTTGCCGGCGAGGCCTTCGCCGAAGCCGGGCGGCAGACCTTCGACCTGTTCTTCGGCAACGGGGAGATGGAACGTGGCCGATTTGCCGTCGCTTGTCGTTCCAGGCTTTGCTTCGCTCATCCGACGGGCTCCAGGATGAGTGAATGGCAGAGGGGGGTGCCTGGCGAAGACATCTCCATCAGCCGCGCCCCTCTTACTTCAGCAGCCCTTTTTCCCTGTAATATTTCTCCGCGCCGGGGTGTAGCGCCACGGGCATGCCGTCCAGCGCCCTGGCCGGATCGATCGCCTTGGCGGCGGCATGGGCGGCGGTGAGCTGGTCGAGATGCTCGAACAACAGCTTGGTCATCTGGTAGGCGGTGTCGTCGGAGACGTCGGCGCGGGTGATCAGGAAATTGCCGACCGCGGCGGTGGCGACGTCTTCCGCCTGGCCTTCATAGGTGCCTTTCGGAATGACCACGGAGAGATAGGGCGCCCCGATCTTGGCGACGTCCTCGGCCGGCACGGCGACGACGTTGATCGGCACGGAAGTCGCCAGATCGCGGATGGAGGCGACGCCGAGGCCGGCCGACTGCAAGGTGGCATCGAGCTGGCGGTTCTTGATCAGCTCGACCGACTCGGYGAAGGGCAGGTATTCGACCCGTCCGAGATCCTCATATTTGAGACCGGCGGCGGCGAAGATGGCGCGCGCGTTGAGCTCGGTGCCGGAGGCGGGCGCACCGACGGACAGGCTCTTGCCCTTGAGGTCGGCGAGCGTCTTGATGCCGGAGTCCTGACTGGCGACGATCTGGATGTAATTGGGATAGATCGCGGCAATGCCGCGCAATTTGTCGAGCTTGCCCGGGAAGCCGGCCTCGGTGTTGCCCTCGGCGGCCATCTTGACGGAATCGCCGAGCGCGAAGGCGATCTCGCCCTTGCCCTGCTGCAACAGGTTCAGGTTCTCGACCGAGGCCTTGGTCGCCTGAACCTGCGTGCGCGAGCCGGCGATGCCCTTGCCATAGATCTCCGACAGCGCGACGCCAAGCGGATAATAGACGCCCGACGTGCCGCCGGTGAGCACATTGATGAATTCCTGCGCCCCGGCCGTCGCGATGCCGAGGCCGAGCGACAGCGCCAAAGCGCCGGCGGCAACAAATTTCGTCCTGAAATCGAGCATATGGTTCTCCTCCTAAAACGATCGCGTCGCCTCCCCAACGCGAAGCTCGTGAGTTTAGACGGGAGGAGCCAAATGCCAACCMGCAAATCAACGGATTAGACGAACGGTTGAGTGGCGGCGAAAAGCGCTGGCTTGCGCTCGATTGCTTTGGGGACGAAAGATTTTTCCGACGCCTGTCGAAATCGGCCGACGCCGCGCGACATAGGTCGGCACGCGACGATGCGGCCTTCAGAAAACGGGAGAAGACCATGCGATACATGCTTTTGATCTATAATGACGAAGCCGCGATGGCGAACGCCCCGAAAGAGCAGACCCAACAGACCCTCGCGGCCTATGGCGCCTATACCGAGGCGCTCAAGAAATCCGGCGCTTATATCGCCGGCGAGCGGCTGCGCCCGACCCAGGCGGCCACCTCGGTGCGGCTCGCCAGCGGCAAGACCAATGTGCTCGACGGCCCCTATGCCGACACCAAGGAGCAATTGGCGGGTTTCTACATGATCGAGGCGGCCGACATCGACACGGCCATCGAATGGGGCGCGCGCTGTCCCGCGTCCTCCAGCGGCACGGTCGAGGTGCGGCCGATCTGGGAAATGGCAGAGTACGTCGCCGCCGCGGAGTGACCCGCGATGGATGATCGCTCGGGGATCGCGCGGGCGGCGGCGGAAGCGGCCGCCCGGCGCAGCTACGGCAAGCTGGTCGCGTGGCTCGCGGCGCGCACGCGCGATGTCGCCGGCGCCGAGGACGCGCTGGCCGATGCCTTCGCCACCGCGCTGGAGCGCTGGCCGCAGACCGGCGTGCCGGAGCAGCCGGAAGCCTGGCTGCTGTCGGTGGCGCGCCGGCGCGACGTCGACGCGGTGCGGCGGCGGCTGACCGGCGAGGCGGCGCGCGACCATCTGCAGCTGATCGCCGAGGAAATGGAGGCGCGCATGAACGGCGAGGAGCTGCCCGACGACCGGTTGCGGCTGATGTTCGCCTGTGCCCACCCGGCGATCGAAGCCAGCGTGCGCGCGCCGCTGATCCTGCAGACCATCCTCGGCTTCGACGCCGCGACCATCGCCTCGGCCTTCCTGGTCTCGCCGGCGGCGATGGGACAGCGGCTGGTGCGGGCCAAGGCGCGCATCCGCGAGACGGGGATCCCGTTCCGCGTGCCGGAGCAGGCGGAGCTCGGCGAGCGGCTGGGCGCCGTGCTGGAAGCAATTTACGCCACTTTCGCCGAAGGCTGGTCGGACCCGACCGGCACCGATACCAGGCGACGCAACCTCGCCGGCGAAGGCATCTGGCTCGGACGGCTGGTCGCCTCGCTGATGCCGGACGAGCCGGAGGCGCTCGGACTGCTGGCGCTGATGCTGTTCGCCGAGGCGCGCCGCTCGGCAAGGCGCGGCGCGCAAGGGGATTTCGTGCCTTTGGCCGAGCAGGATATCGCGCTCTGGGACGACAGGCTGATCGACGAGGCGGAAGCCTTGCTGGTGCGCGCCGCGCAAAAGGGCATCATCGGCCGCTACCAGCTGGAGGCCGCCGTGCAGTCCGCCCATACGGCGCGCCGGCGGGGCAGCGGCACCGACTGGGCGGCGATCCGCCAGCTTTACGACGCGCTGCAGGCCGTGGCCGGATCGCCGGTGGTGGCGATCAACCGCGGGGTGGCGATCGCCGAAACCGAGGGCGCCCCGGCCGGACTGGCGGCGCTTTACGTGCTGGGCGAGGACAGAAGGCTGCAGGACTACCAGCCCTATTGGGCCGCCCGCGCCGGGCTGTTGGCAAGGCTCGGCAACATCAGGCAGGCGATCGAATCCTACGACCGCGCGATCGGCCTCGAGCGCGACCCGGCGCTGCGGCGTTTCCTGCAGGGCGAGAAGGCGAAGCTCGTAAGGACTTAGAGAAGGGGTTGTCCGTTACTCGGCGGGCAAACTTCATCATCTTTTATGCAGGATCGGCGCAAACGTTGGAGATTGGCGGAAGCCTCCCAACTTCGTCATTCCTGGGCGAAGCAGCCGCGAAGCGGCGTCGCGGAGACCCTGGAATCCATTCCGTGACCTTGATCGAAGAGTGCAGCGGAGCAGAATTCTGGACCGCAGCAGCGCTCATAAGTCACGGAATAGATCCTCGGGTCTGCGCGCGTCGCTTCGCTCCTTGCTCCGCCCGTGGATGACGACGTGATGGGCGTTCCGCCCAATCTCCTAGGCGTGCCGCCCAGCCCAACCGCCGCGCACTCTAAGYCCACATCTCATGCGATGCGTTCAGCTTTTGCATCAGCTCATTCTCGCGCAGCCTCGCCCACAGGCGCTCGATGTTCGGCCAAGCGGCCCGCGCTTTCTCCACTTCGGGATGCCAGGCCACAAGCATCACGAGGTAGATGTCGGCGAGTGACAGCGTCTCGCCGGCCAACCAGTCGCGGCCGGCCAGAGCCCGGTCGAGAATGGCAAAACCGCGATCCATCTCGGCGAGCGCCGCCTGCTTCACCGGCCGCAGGCCTTCGCCATCGGCGGTGTAGCGGTGAGCGTAATAGAGCCGCAGCACCGCCGGGTAGAGCACCGACGACATGAAGGCCATCCAGCGCAGGAAATCGGCGCGGCCGGGCGAGCCCGCCTCCGGCGCGAGGCCGGCCTGTGGATGACGTTCGGCGAGCAGGATGCAGATTGYAGCGGATTCGGTCAGCGAATGGCCGTTGGGCAGCATCAGCGCCGGCACCTGGTTCAGCGGGCTGATGGCGAGAAAGGCCGGATCGGGCGGATCTTYCTTGGGCACATCGATCTGCTCGAAGGGCACGCCGGCCATGGCAAGCGCCGCCTCGACGACGAAGCCGCCGCTGCCCGGGCGCGTGTAGAGCTTGTACATGAAGTCCTCCCGCCGGCCGATTGGGCCGGCGGTGATATCAGCCGGAAGCGGCGCTTGGCTCAAGCCAGGCGGGGCCTGCCACAGGCGCTTTTTGAACAGTCCAGCCGCTCCGGAAGTACCGCTGGTCCGCAAACTCTAGAGATTAGCCGAGGCGTTCCCGCCTTCGTCATCCACGGGCGGAGCAAGGAGCGAAGCGACACGCGCAGACCCGAGGATCCATTCCGTGACGTCGAAGCGCAGCAAGGGTGCAGAATTCTGCCCCGCTGCACCCTTCGATCAAGGTCACGGAATGGATCCCAGGGTCTCCGCGACGCCGCTTCGCGGCTGCTCTGCCCAGGGATGACGACCGCGAGGGGCCGCTGAAGCCACCCTCCGAGGTATGCGCGCCTAAGCCCCCAGCCCGTCGAACAGGATGGTGGAGAGATAGCGCTCGGCGAAGGAGGGGATGACGACGACGAGGTTCTTGCCCTTGTTCTCCGGCCGCGAGCCGACGACGATGGCCGCCTGGAGCGCCGCGCCCGAGGAGATGCCGACCGGCACGCCTTCGAGGCGGGCGACGAGGCGGGCATTGGCGACCGAATCCTCGTTCGACACCCTGACGACCTCGTCATAGATCGAGGTGTCGAGGATTTTCGGCGCGAAGCCGGCGCCGATGCCCTGGATCTTGTGCGGGCCGGGCTGGCCGCCCGACAGCACCGGCGAGGCCTCCGGCTCGACCGCCACGACCTGCAGCGAAGGCTTGCGCTTCTTCAGCACCTGGCCGACGCCGGTGATGGTGCCGCCGGTGCCGATGGCGGAAACGAAGATGTCGACCTCGCCATTGGTATCGTTCCAGATCTCCTCGGCCGTGGTGCGGCGGTGGATTTCGGGATTGGCCGGATTCTCGAACTGCTGCGGGATGATGGCGTTGGGCAGCGTCGCGGCGAGCTCGTCGGCCTTGGCGATGGCGCCCTTCATGCCTTTCGGGCCTTCGGTCAGCACCAGCTCGGCGCCGAGCAGCGCCAGCATCTTGCGGCGCTCGACCGACATGGTCTCCGGCATGGTGAGGATGAGCTTGTAGCCCTTGGCAGCGGCGGCGAAGGCGAGCGCGATGCCGGTGTTGCCGGAGGTCGGCTCGATCAGCGTGGTCTTGCCGGGCGCGATCTTGCCGGCTTCCTCCAGCGCCTCGATCATGGCGACGCCGATACGGTCCTTGACCGAGGCGATGGGGTTGAAGAATTCGAGCTTGGCCAGGAGGTTGGCGAYAATGCCCTTTTCCCTGGCGAACTTGTCCAGCCTGACAAGCGGCGTGTCGCCAATCGTCTCCGTGATCGAATTGTAGACGCGGCCGCGGCCGGGCACGCGCGCGGAGGTGACGGGCTTGTTCATTGGTTTCGCTCCCAGGGCAATGGTACAGGCTGACAGAATAAGGCTTTCAGCCGCGCAAGATAGGCCGAGGCTGGAAAATATCCGAGTGGGGCGGTTGCTCAAAAGCACCCGCGACCGGAAATGCATTTCCCGCCGCAGCGGGTTTCAGGAATGGTTTGGCTGAAATCAAAGCGATCACGCACCAAGGTGTGTTGAGATTCAGGTCAGGCCGGCCTCACCTGAATATCAATACCTTATTGGCGGGCCGCGATGGCGGCCGCCGCCCCCATCATGAAGCCGGCGGCGGTGCGGTTGAGAAGCTTCAGCGCGCGCGGCGATTTCAGGAACCAGCGCGCCTTGGCCGCCAGCGCCAGGTAGGGCACCAGCACCACGAACAGCACCACCACGGTGAGCATCGCGAGGATGGCGTAATCGGCAAGCGTGATCGTCTTCAGGTCGACGATGGTCGGCGTGATGGCGWGATAGAAGATCATCGTCTTCGGATTGCCAAGCGTCACCGTCAGCCCGGCGATGAAGCTCGACACCAGCCCGCCCTTGGCCTTCCGCGCCTCGACGGTTTCGGGCGTGATGCCGCTGGTCCAGAAGCGCCAGGCGAGGAAGGCGAGATAGGCGACGCCGGCCCATTTGATGGCAAGGAAGACCATGCCGAAGGTCTGGGCGACAAAGGCRAGCCCAAGCACGACGGCGGTGAGATAGGTGAGGTCGCCGAGCATCAGGCCGAACGACATGGCAAGCGAGGAGCGGAAGCCGGAGCCGAGCGCGCGGGCGACCAGCGCCGTGACGCCGGGGCCCGGAATGGCGGCGGCGACGCCGAGGGCTGCGCTGTAAGCGAGGAAGCCGGTGAGTGTCATGGTTGCAGCCCTGAGATAGGGACGCGCTTGTCGCACGAAATCGAACGGGAATGAATTCGCTAAGGTCGGATTCGTTTGCGCCAGCCCCCTCATCCGGCCGCTACGCGGCCACCTTCTCCCAAGGGGAGAAGAGGTTGGCGCCGGCGCTGGCCTGCTCCTCTCCCCTTGGGGAGAGGTCGGATTGCCCCGAATTGCCCTTCGCAATTCGGTTGGCAATCCGGGTGAGGGGGACCTGCGCGCAGGATCGAACGCCTGCCCACGGACTACCCTCCATATGTCACGCGCCAGATCGTGCCGTTGCCGTCCTCGGTCAGGATCAGCGCGCCGTCCTTGGCGACGGCGACGCCGACCGGCCGGCCCCAGACCTCGTCGTCCGACATGACGAAGCCGGTGGCGAAATCCTCATATTCGCCGGTCGGCTTGCCGTCCTTGAATTTCAGCCGCACCACCTTGTAGCCGGTGCGGACATTGCGGTTCCACGAACCGTGCAGCGCGACGAAGGCGTCGCCCCTATAATCAGCCGGAAAATTGCCGCCTTCGTAGAAGGCGATGTTGAGCGGCGCCGAATGCGCCTGCATCAGCACATCCGGAACCGTGACCTTGCCGGCGAGGTCGGGGCGCGCGCCMTCGTGGCGCGGGTCCTCGTTGTCGCCGATGTAATACCAGGGCCAGCCATAGAAGGCGCCGTCCTTCACCGCGGTCGCGTATTCGAAGGGGGTGTTGTCRCCAAGCTCGTCGCGCTCGTTGACGACGCACCAGAGCGCCCCTGTAGCCGGCTGCACGGTCATGCCGGAGCAGTTGCRCAGGCCGGTGGCGACCGTCCGGCGGTTCTTGCCGTCGGGATCGAAGGCCAGCACGTCGGCGCGGCCCTGTTCCGCGCCCCAGGCCTCGCCCAGCGGCTGCGATTTAGCCCATTCCTCGACACCGCCCTTCGGCCTGGCGCCCATATCCTCGGCGATGTTGGAGCCGGAGCCGACCGACAGATAGAGCGTCTTGCCGTCGGGCGAGAAGGCGATGTCGCGCGTCCAGTGGTGGCTGGCGGGGACCTTGGCCACGATGGTTTCCGGCTTGGCGGACGCTTCCAGGTCGCCGTCGCTATAGGGGAAGCGCACGACGCTGTTGCTGTTGGCGACATAGACCCATTGCGGCTTGTCGCCCGGCGGGTAGAAGGCGATGCCGTAAGGCCGGGTCAGGCCCTTGGCGAAGATCGATTCCTTCGCAGGCTTCGCGCTGCCTTCCGCGAGGCGATAGACGCGGACCTGGTTCGCCCGGCTGTCGGCGACGAAGAGGTCGCCATTCGGCGCCACGCGCACGACGCGGGGATTTTCGATGCCGGAAGCGATCAGCTCGGCGGAGAAGCCGGGCGGAAGCTTTGGCTTCGCATCCTCGGGGCGGTCGGTGACGCCGCCRCCATTGGAGGCGGACTCCGTCGCATCGGGTTTCGGCTGATCTTGCGGCTTCAGCAGCCGGCGCACGCCCGGGCGGTCGGCCTTCCAGTCGCCGAAGGCCTTTTCACCGCTGAGCAGAGGCTGATCGGCCTGCTGTGCAAAGGCGCCGGTGGCAAAAACCAGCGCGAGGCCCGCAAGGCCGGCGATCCGCATCATGCTGTTCTCCGTCGTCTGCTAACGCGCCCCACTCGATCAGGCGCCAGAGACAGGACATATTGGGCAAGCGCTCGAAAAGAGAAGCTTGCGCGCGCGGATTTGTCCGAGCGCCGCTCAGGCCTCCTCGGCATCCAGGTCGTCGTCGAGGCGCTTTTCCAGCTCGACGAGGTCCGCCGGCAAGGGCAGGCCCATGGCGCGCAGCTCCCGCAATTTCTCGCGCAGCTGCTCCTGGATCTCGTGCTCGTCCTCGGGCTGGTTGATCATTTCCTGAAGCAGGAGGTCGATCTGGGCCTTGATTGCTTCCAGCGCCATTTTTTCTCCTCCGCAGCCACCTTAGGTGTGTCGAGATTCAGTGAGGCCGGCCTCACCTGAATCTCGATACCTAGCGGAGCATGCGCGAAATCAGCTGCGCCGTATAGTCGACCATCGGCACGATGCGGGCGTAATTCAGGCGCGTCGGGCCGATGACGCCGAGCGCGCCGACGACGCGGGCGTCCTTGTCGCGATAGGGGGCGACGACCAGCGACGAGCCGGACAGCGAAAACAGCTTGTTCTCCGAGCCGATGAAGATGCGCACGCCCGGCCCTTCCTCGGCGAGGTCGAGGAGCTGCAGCAGGCCGTCCTGGGTTTCGAGATCCTCGAACAGATGGCGCAGCAATTCGAGATCGGCCTGGGCGGTGACGTTTTCGAGCAGGTTGGCGCGGCCGCGCACGATGAGGCGCGCCGGCAGGCCGCTTTCGGCGCCGGCCCAGACCGCGAGGCCCTTCTCGACCAGATCCTGCGACAAGGTGTCGAGCGCCGCGCGGGTCTCCTCCTTGATTCGGGYGATCTCGACGCGCGCCTCGGCCAAGGTGCGGCCGCGGATATGGGCRTTGAGGAAATTGGAGGCTTCGTGCAGTTGCGACACGGTGATGCCGGCCGGCAGGTCGATCACGCGGTTCTCGACGTCGCCGTTCTGCGACACCAGCACGGCAAGCGCCTTGGTGGGCTCGAGCTGGATGAATTCGATGTGCTTCAGCGCCACCTCGTTCTTGGAGGCAAGCACGAGGCCGGCGCCGCGCGACATGCCGGACAGCATCTGGCTGGCCTCCGTCAGCATATGCTCCAGCGTCGCGCCCGAGCCGGAGGCGCGCACCTGCGCCTCGATGGYGCGGCGCTCGTCGTCGGATAGATCGCCGAGCTCCATGAAGGCGTCGACGAAGAAACGCAGCCCGGTCTGGGTCGGCAGCCGCCCGGCGGAAACATGCGGCGCGTAGATCAGCCCCAGATGCTCGAGGTCGCTCATCACGTTGCGGATGGTGGCCGGCGACAGCGAGGAGGGCAGGATGCGCGACAGGCTGCGCGAGCCGACCGGCTCGCCGTCGCGCAAATAGGAATCGACGATCCGCCGGAAGATATCGCGCGAGCGCATGTCGAGTGACTGAAGTACGGGCGACTGAAGCCCGGGACCTTGGGACGTCGGATCGACTGGCTTGTTCATTCCGGCGAGAAACCTCCTGCCGAAAAGATATAGACTTAAGCCACAGCGGCGCAACCCAGTGCCGCTTTTGCGATCAGGGTCCCGTGTTTGCGGTTACCCGGCCGTTTTCCTTTGCGACTTGCCCCGCATGCGTCTACAAGCCGCCGACGAATCCGGGAAAGAACAGAAAGAGCCTCGATGCGCCCCTCCAAACGCCAAGCCGACGAAATGCGCGCCATCTCCTTCGAGCGCGGCGTGTCCAAGCATGCCGAAGGCTCGTGCCTGGTGAAGTTCGGCGACACGCATGTGCTTTGCACCGCGAGCCTTGAGGAAAAAGTGCCGGCCTGGATGCGCAATTCCGGCAAGGGCTGGGTGACGGCCGAATACGGCATGCTGCCGCGCTCGACCGGCGAGCGCATGCGGCGCGAGGCTTCCGCTGGCAAGCAGGGCGGCCGCACGCTGGAGATCCAGCGGCTGATCGGCCGGAGCTTGCGCGCCGTGGTCGACCTGCAGGCACTGGGCGAACAGCAGATCACCGTCGACTGCGACGTCATCCAGGCCGATGGTGGCACCCGCACCGCCTCGATCACCGGCGGCTGGGTGGCGCTGTAYGACTGCCTGCGCTGGATGGAGGCGCGCCAGATGGTCAGCGTCGCCAAGGTGCTGAAGGACCATGTCGCGGCGATCTCCTGCGGCATCCATGACGGCCAGCCGGTCATCGACCTCGATTACCTCGAGGATTCCTCGGCCGGCACCGACGCCAATTTCGTCATGACCGGCAAGGGCGGCATCGTCGAGATCCAGGGCACCGCCGAGGGCGAGCCCTTCTCCGAGGAGCAGTTCGCGGCGCTGATGGGGCTGGCGAAGAAGGGCATTTCGCGGCTGGTGAGCCTGCAGCAGATGGCGGTGGCGTAGGGTTTCGGATGCCGAGCCTGGGCCCCCCTCTCTGGCCTGCCGGCCATCTCCCCCTCAAGGGGGGAGATCGGATGTCACGACGACTTTCGCCAATCGCCAAGGTTGCAGGAGAGGTGCCGGCGTTGCCGCAGCCAATCTCCCCCCTTGAGGGGGAGATGCCCGGCAGGGCAGAGAGGGGGGCCTCGTGACTCCCTCCGCAATCCTCGAATCCGCCCTCTACGTCACCGATCTCGCCGCCGCCGAAGTCTTCTACCGCGACATCATCGGCCTCCAGGCGCTCGGCAAGGTCGAAGGCCGCCACGTCTTCTTCCGCTGCGGCGACGGCGTATTGCTCCTCTTCAATGCCGAGGCGACCAAAATCCCGCCGGCGCCTGACGCCAGGCTGAAAGTGCCGCCGCACGGCACGGCCGGCGAGGGGCATCTTTGCTTTGCGGCAACCGCCGAAGAGATCGCTGCGTGGCGCAAGCATCTCGCAGCGAACAACGTCGCCATCGAAAGCGATTTCGAATGGCCGCAGGGCGGGCACTCGATCTATATCCGCGACCCGTCGGGCAATTCGATCGAGTTCGCCGAGCCGAGGATCTGGGGTTTCTGATGCATTCTTTGAACGGAAAAAAGATCGTCGTCGCGAGCCACAACGCGGGCAAGCTGCGCGAATTCGCCGACCTGATGGCGCCGTTCGGCTTCGAGGCGAAATCGGCCAAGGAATACGGCCTGCCCGAGCCGGACGAGACCGGCACGACCTTCGAGGAGAACGCCTATATCAAGGCCTATGCCGCCGCCAAGGCGACCGGCCTGCCGGCGCTGTYGGACGATTCCGGACTCTGCGTCGACGCGCTCGACGGCGCGCCGGGCGTCTACACCGCCAACTGGGCCGAAAAGCCGGACGGGTCACGCGATTTCGGCATGGCCATGCAAAAGACGGAGACCGCGCTGCGGGAAGCTGGCGCGACCGAGCCTTTACAGCGCACCGGCCGGTTCGTCGCCGTCATCTGCCTGGCATTTCCGGATGGCGAGGCGGAATATTATCGCGGCGAGGCCGAAGGCAGGCTGGTGTGGCCACCGCGCGGCACGCTCGGCTTCGGCTACGATCCGGTCTTTTTGCCCAACGGCTTCGACAAGACTTTTGGCGAGATGAGCGCGGAAGAAAAGCATGGCTGGAAGCCCGGCCAGGCGACGGCGCTTTCGCACCGCGCCCGCGCCTTCCAGAAATTCGCCGAGGCACGCCTCGACTTGGCCAGACTAGGATCGGCATGAGCGCGGTGACGATACCGCTCGACCGCAGCCCCGGCTTCGGCGTCTATATTCATTGGCCGTTCTGCGCGGCCAAGTGTCCTTACTGYGACTTCAACAGCCATGTCCGCCACCAGCCGGTCGACCAGGAGCGTTTTGCCCGCGCCTTCGAGACCGAGCTCAAAACCATGCGCGACCGCACCGGGCCGCGCGAGGCGACCAGCATCTTCCTCGGCGGCGGCACGCCGTCGCTGATGAAGCCTGAAACCGTCGGCGCCGTGCTGGACGCGGTGGCGAGGAACTGGACGGTGCCGGCCGGCATCGAGGTGACGCTGGAGGCCAATCCGTCCTCGGTCGAGGCCGAGCGCTTCCGCGGTTATCGCGCCGCCGGCGTCAACCGTGTCTCGCTCGGCGTGCAGGCGCTGAACGACAAGGACCTGCGCTTCCTCGGCCGGCTGCACAATGTCGAGGAGGCGCTGCACGCCATCGGCCTCGCGCGCGAGATTTTTCCGCGCCTTTCCTTCGACCTGATCTACGCGCGGCCCGGCCAGACGCCGGAGGCGTGGGGCGCGGAGCTGGAGCAGGCGATCGGCTATGCCGTCGACCACCTGTCGCTCTACCAGCTCACCATCGAGGAGGGCACGCCCTTCCACGCGCTTTACGCGGCGAAGAAATTCACGYTGCCCGACAACGACCATGCCGCCGATCTTTACGCGCTGACGCAGGAGGTGACGGCGGCGCACGGCCTGCCGGCCTATGAGATTTCCAACCACGCGCGGCCGGGCGCCGAGAGCCGGCACAACCTCACCTATTGGCGCTACGGCGAATATATCGGGGTCGGGCCCGGCGCGCATGGCCGTTTCGTCGAGAACGGCCGCCGCACGGTGACAATAGCGGAAAGGATGCCGGAGACCTGGGCCAACCTGGTCGAGGCCAAGGGCCATGGCGTCACCGGCGGCGAGGTGCTGACCCGCGCCGAAGAAGCCGACGAGTTCCTGCTGATGGGCTTGCGGCTCGCCGAAGGCATCGACCTGCAGCGCTACGAGGCGCTGTCGGGGCGCGGCCTTTCGAGCGCGCGGCTTTCGGTGCTGCAGGAGGAGGGRCTGGTGGCGCCGGTCGGCAATGCAAGGCTGCGCGCCACGACGGCAGGGATGATCGTGCTCGATGCGGTGGTCGCGGATCTGGCAAGGTAACTCGCGCGTTCGTCATTCTCGGGCTCGACTCGAGAATCCATGCCGTGACTTCGGCCGTACGGTGCAGCGGAGCAGAATTCTGCACCGTGAGCGACGTTTCAATGTAACGGCATGGATCCTAGGGTCTACGCTGCGTCGCTTCGCTCCTTGCTTCGCCCTAGGATGACGAAGCGAGAGCCGTCAGCGCTCATGTGCGACACTCTAAGCGTCGTGCTTCTGACGGTGCTTGCTGCGCTGCTTTTCGCCATGAGCCTCGCCGTCGCGGACCTGCTTCTGGTCGGCCTTGTCGCGGCGGGCGCCGTTCTGGTCGGCAATCGGGTGTGGAGGGATGCCCTCGCGGGCGGTCTTGCTTTCAAGTCGGCCGATGAAAATATCGAAGCGATTGGGCATCGTTCGGTCCTGCCTCCTCCCGGGGAATCAGGGGTTAAATTCGCCGTTGCCGGTTTCGTTCCGCACTGTGGCGAAGGCAAGGCGATTTCCTCAGTCCGGCCTCACGTTTTGCAACGGGGCGTCAGCCATGCGAAACAGGATGGACCACAAGGGGGGCAACCGGTGACCGGCGACAGACGCAGCTATCTGATCGGACAGACCGAGATCGCGACGCGGCCGCTCGCGCCGGCTCTCTATCTGGTGGCGACGCCGATCGRCAATCTGGCCGACATCACCTTGCGCGCGCTGGAGACGCTGGCCGCCGCCGACATCGTCGCCTGCGAGGACACCCGCGTGTCGCGCGTGCTGCTCGAGCGCTATGGCATCCGACGGCGCACCACCGCCTATCACGAGCACAATGCCCAAGAAGCCGGGCCGAAACTGATCGAGGCGCTGACGGCCGGGCAGAGCGTGGCGCTGATCTCGGACGCCGGCACGCCGCTGGTTTCCGACCCCGGCTACCGGCTGGTCGGCGAGGCGCTGGAGCAGGGCATCCGTGTCGTGCCGATCCCCGGACCGTCGGCGGCGCTGGCGGCACTGACCGCTTCAGGCCTGCCCTCCGACGCCTTCCTGTTCGCGGGCTTCCTGCCGGTGAAGACCGGGCAGCGGYTGGCCAAGCTGGAGACGTTCAAGGCGGTGCCGGCGACGCTGATCTTCTTCGAATCGCCCAGACGGCTGRCCGAGACGCTTGCCGCCATGGTCGAGGCGCTGGGCGGCGCCCGGAAAGCCGCGATCGGGCGCGAGCTGACCAAGGCCTTCGAGGAGATGCGCACCGGAACGTTGGCCAAGTTGGCCGACCATTACGCCGCGGCCGACACGCCGAAGGGCGAGATCGTCATCTGCGTCGGCCCGCCAGAGGCGGGAAAGGATGAGCCGGYCGACATCGACCGGCTGCTTTTGTCGCTCGCGGCAGAGATGCCGGCTTCGAAGGCGGCGGCGGAAGCCGCGAAAATGATCGGTGGGCAGAAACAGGCGCTTTACCGGCGGCTGATCGAGCTCAAGGCAGATGGCGATGGCTGAGCGTTCGATCGGCCATCGCCGAAAGGCCTATCGGCGCGGCCATCGCGGCGAGTGGCTGGCGGCGCTGGCGCTGATGCTGAAGGGTTACCGCATCCTTGCCCGCCGCCATCGAACGAGGCTCGGCGAGATCGACCTGATCGCCCGGCGCGGCGACCTCGTGCTGTTCGTCGAGGTCAAGGCGCGGCGCACGCTTATCGAGGCGATGGAGGCGATCGGCCGTGAATCGGAACGCCGCATCGAGGGCGCCGCCGATCTGTGGCTGTCGCGCCAGCCGGATTACGGGAAGCTCTCGATGCGTTTCGACATGGTGGCGGTGCTGCCCTGGCGCTGGCCGGTGCATGTCAAGAACGCGTTTTATGGAAGGAATTGAGCGGGCTTACCCTCCCCCTTGTGGGGAGGGTCGGTGAGCAAGCGACGCGAAGCGTCGGTGGCGAACCGGGGCGGGGGTACGGCGCGGCCCCCACCCCGATCCGCTTTGCGGATCGACCCTCCCCACGAGGGGGAGGGTAAGGTTCACCCCCAAACCATCAGCCCCGCCAGCCCCACAATCCCCACCACCAGGCGCCACCAGCCGAACAGCGCGTAGCCTTTGCGCGAAACGTAATCGAGCAGGAAGCGCACGACGATCAGCGCGGCGACGAAGGCGGCGATGAAGCCGACGGAAATGATCGGCAGGTCGGCCGAGGTCAGCACGTTGCGGTTCTTGAAGAGATCGAAGGCGAAGGCGCCGACCATGGTGGGCATGGCGAGGAAAAAGGAGAACTCGGCCGCCGCGCGCTTGTCGACGCCCATCAGCAGCGCGCCGACGATTGTCGAGCCGGAGCGCGAGGTGCCGGGGATCAGCGACAGGCACTGGAACAGGCCGATCCTGAGATAAACGCTCAACGGGAAGCGCTCGACGTCGTGATGCACCGGCTTGAAGTTGATGCGGTCGACGACGAGCAGCACCACGCCGCCGACGATCAGCATGCTGCAGATCAGTTTTGGCGATTCGAACAGATAGTTTTTGATGAAGTCATGACCCACCGCGCCGATGACCGCCGCCGGCAGGAAGGCGATCAGGATGCCGATGACGAAATGCCTGGTCTGCGGGTCGCTGGGCAGCTTGATCAGCATCTGCCAGAGCTTGCCGAAATAGACACTCAAAATGGCCAGGATCGCGCCGAGCTGGATCAGGATCTCGAAGGCCTTGCCGGTGGAGCGGAAGCCAAGGAAATGGCCGGCAAGCAGGATGTGGCCGGTCGAGGACAYCGGGATGAACTCGGTCAACCCCTCCAAAAGCCCAAGCAGCAGTGCTTCGACGATGGTCTGGCTTTCCATGGCAACCTCTGCTTTTGGGTGACGGCTAAGGGAAGGGCTTGCTTGTCATGGGGCGGAAGTGCCCCTATAGGTCGCAACACCATGACAGTCCCTGGAATCGGGCGGCCAAGACTTACCGGCGCCGTTAACGATTCGCCA
Organism: Mesorhizobium sp. LCM 4576; assembly: GCF_001854815.1. Lineage (NCBI taxonomy): Bacteria > Pseudomonadati > Pseudomonadota > Alphaproteobacteria > Hyphomicrobiales > Phyllobacteriaceae > Mesorhizobium > Mesorhizobium sp. LCM 4576. Next base: position 23,584 of record NZ_MDDT01000023.1, on the reverse strand, counting down.
GTGTGGCAATCCGGAATTCGCCGTGCCTCGGAGCAGCGCAATGTGCGAATTCCGGATTCTGAGCCACACCGTCAACTTCAAGTTCTAGTGTGGTTTTGGATTTGAAGTTCCTGGACGCTGATGCCATTGAGGGTACAGGAACTTCAAATCCACCACACTAGTGCGCCCTATCATCGCGGAACCATGCTGACGCTTTTCCATCATCCCATGTTCGCCACCTGCCGGTTCGTGCGCCTCGCCTTCGGCGAGTATGGCGAGGAGCTGGCGCTGATCGAGGAAAAGCCGTGGACCCGGCGCAAGGAGTTCCTGGCGCTGAACCCGGCCGGCACCCTGCCGATCCTGCTCGCCGAAGGCGACGTGCCGATCGTCGGCGCCATGGTGATCGCCGAATATCTCGACGAGACGCGCGGGGTGCTGAAGCGCGACAAGAGGCTGTTCGCCGAGGACCCGATGCAGYGCGCCGAAATCCGCCGGCTGACCGACTGGTATCTGGCGAAGGCCGAAAGCGAGGTGACCCGCCACCTCGTGCGCGAGCGCGTGCTGAAGCCGGTGATGCCGGAAACCGCCGGCGGCGGCTCGCCCGATTCGGCGGCGATCCGCGCCGCGCGCGCCAACATCCGCCAGCACATGAAATACACCAACTGGCTTGCAGGCACGCGCCATTGGCTGGCCGGCAACAAGGTGACCTATGCCGACCTCGCCGCGGCGGCGACGCTTTCGGTGCTCGATTATCTCGGCGAGATCGATTGGCGCGAACACGGCGCCGCGCGCGAATGGTACACGCGGGTGAAATCACGGCCGTCGTTCCGGCCGCTGCTCTCCGACCGGGTGCGCGGCCTGTCGCCGGTATCGCATTATGMGGACCTCGACTTCTGAAAACCTGCGCGCGCTGATCGACGCCGAGGCGCGCCGCGCCGGCTTCGAGGCGGTCGCCGTGACCCGCCCGGATGCGATCCCGCTGGCGCCCGCTCGCTTGGCCGAATTCGTCGCCGACGGTTTCCACGGCTCGATGGCGTGGATAGCCGAGACGGTTCAGCGCCGGGCCGAGCCCTCGACGCTGTGGCCGGAGGTGCGCTCGATCGTCGTGCTGGCGATGAATTACGGCCCGGACCGCGATCCGCGCGATATCCTCGCAAAGTCCGACCGCGGCGCGATCTCGGTCTATGCGCAGAACCGCGACTATCACGACGTGATGAAGGGCCGGCTGAAGGRGATCGCCGGCAAGATCGTGGCGAAGGCGGGCGGCGACGTAAAAGTGTTCGTCGACACCGCGCCGGTGATGGAAAAGCCGCTGGYGGAAGCCGCCGGGCTCGGCTGGCAGGGCAAGCACACCAACCTGGTCAGCCGCGCGCATGGCTCGTGGCTGTTCCTCGGCACGATCTTCACCACGGCCGAGCTGGAGCCGGACCAGGCCGAGATCGACCATTGCGGTTCCTGCCGCGCCTGCCTCGACGCCTGCCCGACGAATGCTTTCCCGGCGCCTTACCGGCTCGATGCGCGGCGCTGCATCTCCTATCTCACCATCGAGAACAAGGGGCCGATCCCGCGCGAATTCCGCGAAAAGATCGGCAACCGCATCTATGGCTGCGACGATTGCCTGGCGGCGTGTCCCTGGAACAAGTTCGCCACCGCGGCATCCGAGGCGAAGCTTGCCGCGCGCGCCGAATTGYGCGAGCCGCCACTGTCGGAGCTGCTGGCGCTCGACGACGCGRCATTCCGCGCCTTCTTCTCGGGCTCGCCGGTCAAGCRCATCGGCCGCGACCGTTTCATCCGTAACGTGCTGATTGCCGCCGGCAATTCGGRCGATGCTTCGCTGACGCCGGCGGTGCGCGGACTGCTCGGAGACGGCTCGCCGCTGGTCAGGGGTGCGGCAATCTGGGCCCTGTCGCGACTGCTCTCCGGCCGCGAATTTGGCGACCTTGCCGCCAAGACGTCGAAGACCGAAAAGGATGCCATGGTCCTGGACGAATGGCTGGCGGCGGCGGCAAATCCGGCGAAGGCCGATTGATGGGGGTTCATCGATGAGCGAAAGACGCTTCTTCATCTTCGGCGCCGGCTACTCGGCCAAGGCTTTCGCGCGGGCCAACGCCCAACATACGCCGGTCTCCGGCACGACCCGGGCGCCGGAAAAGTTCGAGGCTCTGCGATCGGCCGGCATCGAGCCGCTGCAATTCGACCGCGAGTTGTCGCCCGCGCTCGGCGACGCGCTCGCCAGGACCACGCATCTCATCGTCTCGGTCGCTCCCGACGACGCTGGCGATCCGGTGCTCAACGCCGCCGGCGCAACGATCCGGGCAAACATGCCGGCGCTCGAGTGGATCGGCTACCTCTCCACCGTCGGCGTCTATGGCGACCATGGCGGCGCCTGRGTGGACGAGACCGGCGACTGCCGGCCGGTTTCGAAGCGCTCGGTGATGCGGGTGGCGGCCGAGCAGCAATGGCTGGCGCTTGGCCGCGAGATCGGCAAGCCCGTCGCGACCCTGCGTCTGTCCGGCATATACGGGCCCGGCCGCAACGCGCTGGTCAATCTCGCGGACGGCACCGCAAGGCGGCTGGTCAAGCCGGGGCAGGTGTTCAACCGCATCCATTGCGACGACATCGCCGGGGCGCTCTGGCATCTCGCCGACAACAATCTCGGCGGGATCTTCAACGTCACCGACGACGAGCCAGCGCCGCCACAGGATGTCGTCGCCTATGCCGCTGGGCTGATGGGTGTCGAGCCGCCGCCTGAAATTCCCTTCGAGACCGCCCAACTTTCGCCCATGGCGCGGTCTTTCTATGGCGAGAACAAGCGCGTCGCGAATCAGGCGATCAAGGCGGCCGGCTACAGCTTTCGGTTTCCCAACTACCGGGTGGCGCTGGAGCGGATGTGGGCCGAGGGCAACTGGCGGGACGGAGAGYCGCGCAGCCCGATGCGAGGATGATGCCGAAAAGTGTGAAGCGGTTTTCGGACGATATCATCCTTCTTGATCTAGCGCTGATGATCGATGCGGGATACGCGGCGTGGTATGATTCGTTCCCTATCGGGTTCGCCTGACCATGCGGCAAAGACTGGAGAGGGACCCAGCCTGATGAATTTGYGATCGCTGCCTGACCGCAAGCCGTTCCTCACCGCCGCGCTGGCGCTGGTCGCGCTCGCYGGGCTGGCGGCGGCCGCCATTTCGGCCGAACCCCGCGCGAAGGAGCTGTTCGGCGCCCGAAAACTGCCGGCGGTCGCGCCCGCGCAATCCTTCGGCTTCTACTCGAAAGGCTGCTTCACCGGAGGCGTGGCGCTGCCGATGGACGGGCCGACCTGGGAAGTGATGCGCCCGTCGCGCAACCGCCGCTGGGGCCATCCGGCGATGATCGCGCTCATCGAAAAGTTGTCGCGCGACGCCCAGGCGGATGGCTGGCCGGGGCTTCTGGTCGGCGATGTCTCGCAACCGCGCGGCGGACCGATGATGACCGGCCACGCCTCGCACCAGATCGGGCTCGACGCCGACATCTGGCTGACGCCGATGCCGAAGCGGCCGCTGACCATGGCGCAGCGCGAGACCATGAGCGCGACGCTAATGGTCAATGAGAAGACGCATCTGGTGAAGGACGCTCTGTGGACGCCGGCGCACACCAGGTTGCTCAAGCGCGCGGCGAGCTATCCGGAGGTCGAGCGCATCCTGGTCAATCCCGGCATCAAGAAGAAGCTCTGYGACACCGTCACCGGCGACCGCTCCTGGCTGCGCAAGGTCCGGCCGTTCTGGGGCCATGACTATCATTTCCACATGCGCATCGGCTGCCAGCCGGGYTCGCCCGGTTGCAAGGGGCAGGAGGCGACGCCCCCGGATGACGGCTGCGGCAAGCCGCTGGCCTGGTGGTTCACCGAGGAGCCGTGGCGGCCGAACAAGAACCCGGACGCCCCCAAGGCGCGCGACCTGATGACGATGGCCAATCTGCCCAAGCAGTGCCAGGACGTGCTCGATGCGCCGGACGCGCCGTCGCTGGAGGCGGTGACCTATCATGGCGGAAGCGCCGCCGCTGTGGCCGTGGCCGAACCTGAGCCGAGCGAGYCGGCACAAACCATCTCCAGCGGCAACGCCGCCATGCCGGCGGCGGCGAGCGCCTTCGCGCCGACGCCCAAGATCGGCATCCCGCTGCCAAGGCCGAGACCGGGGAACTGACGCCAAGCGGGCTTCCCCTTTGTGGGGTCATGCGCTAGTCAATCGATTGAAACGGCGCGATTGGCGCCGCAACGAGGACGATCAAGAGCATGGCAGGCGAAGACGAGAAGGGGCTGCGGTTTCCGGTCCTGATCGGCGACATTGGCGGCACCAATGCGCGCTTCTCGATCGTGCTCGACGCCAATTCGGAGGCGACCGAGCCGCATATCGTCCAGACCGCGAATTTCAAGACCATCGACGAGGCGATCCAGGCGGCGGTGCTCGACCGCTCGTCGATCCAGCCGAATTCTGCGGTGCTGGCGATTGCCGGGCCGGTCGACGGCGACGAGATCCCGCTCACCAACTGCCCCTGGGTGGTGAAGCCCCGGCAGATGTTCGCTAATCTGGGCCTGAGCGAGGTCGTCGTGCTCAACGATTTCGAGGCGCAGGCGCTTGCCGTGGTGGCGCTCGGCGAAGAGCATATGGAAAAGATCGGCGGCGGCACGCCGGAACCCAATGCGAGCCGCGTCGTGCTCGGCCCCGGCACGGGTCTTGGCGTCGCCGGGCTGATCTATGCGCTCAACCACTGGATCCCGGTGCCGGGCGAGGGCGGGCATATGGATATCGGCCCGCGCACGCCGCGCGACTTCGAAGTCTTCCCGCATATCGACAAGCTCGAAGGGCGCATCTCCGGCGAGCAGATCCTGTGCGGGCGCGGACTGGTCAATGTCTATCGCGCCGTGGCGAGGGCCGACGGCAAGCCGGCGCCCTTCGYGACGCCGGCCGAGATCACCGGCGCTGCGCTCGCCAAAACCGACGCGGTGGCCGAAGAGGCGTTGGCGCTGTTCGTCACCTGCCTCGGCCGCACCGCGGGCGACCTCGCGCTGGTGTTCATGGGCCGCGGCGGCGTGTTCCTCACCGGCGGCATCGCGCAAAAGATCGTGCCGGCGCTGAAGGAGGGCAATTTCCGCGCCGCCTTCGAGGACAAGGCGCCGCACAGCGCGCTGATGCGCGAAATGCCGGTCTATGTCATCACCCATCCGCTGGCGGCGCTGCTCGGGCTCGCCGCCTATGCCAGGACACCGTCGCTGTTCGGCGTCAACACGGCGGGGCGGCACTGGCGGACCTGATCCCGCCCGGATTCGGGCTGGCGATCGGCCGGCGCGACGAAGTTTCGCCATAGGCAAGCCGTAGCCGGGGCGCTAAGAGGGGTGCCGAGAGGCAGCCCTGTCCGACGAAAACCCACGAAGCGCCCCTGATTTGACCGTTCAAACTTCACTCAAACTGAAAGTCCAGCCCACCGAGGTCAGCGCGGTGCTCCGCCGTATCCTGGCGGAAAACGGCAAGGAATACCGCTGGACCTATGTCGTTGCCGTCGCCTGCCTGCTGATCGTTTCGGGCACCACCGCCTTCACGGCGTGGATCATGGCGCCGATGATCAACCAGATCTTCTACGAACGGCGCAGCGACATGATCGTCTGGATCTGCGCCGGTTTCATGGGCGCCTCGCTGCTGCGCGGCTTCGCCGGCTACGGCCAGGCGGTGTCGTTGGCCAGGATCGGCAACAATCTGGTCGCCCGCTATCAGAAGCGCAGCTTCGACCATCTGATGAAGCTCGGCGTCGATTTCTTCAACGAGACCCGTTCCGGCCGGCTGGCGGCTCAGGTGAACGAGAATGTCGGCGGCATCCGCGACCTGCTGTCGCTGACGCTGACCTCCATCAGCCGTGATGCGGTCTCGCTCGTCGCCCTCGTCGGCGTGATGATCTACCAGGATCCGGTGCTGTCGCTCAGCTCGCTGCTGATCGGGCCGCCGCTGATCTGGGCCGTCGTCTACATCACTCGCCGCCTGCGCAAGATCAACCGGGAATCCGTGCTGATCAACTCGCGGCTGAACGGGTCGGTGCAGGAGGCCACGCAAGGCATCGCCATCGTCAAGGCCTTCACCCTGGAGGACGAGCTGGCGCGCCGCATCGGCATCATGGCCGACACGGCCGAGCAGCGTAACAACAAGATCGCCCGCGTCGCGGAGCGGCTGTCGCCGATTTCCGAGATCCTGGGCGGCCTCGCCATCACCGCCGTGCTCGCCTATTCCGGCTACCGGGCGCTGGTGCTTGGGCAGCCGCCGGGCGCGGTGTTTTCCTTCATCACCGCGCTGATCCTGGCCTACGACCCGGCGCGGCGCCTGGCGCRCACCCAGGTCGGCATGGAGCGCGCCCTGGTCAACGCGCGTATGATCTACGAGCTGCTCGACCTCGAGCCGAAGCAGGGCGACGCCCCAGACGCGGTCGAGGCGAAGGTCACCACCGGCGAGGTGCGCTTCAACAATGTGACCTTCGGCTACAACGCCGACACGCCGGTGCTGAGGGATCTGAGCTTTACCGCCGCGGCCGGCAAGGTCACGGCCGTCGTCGGAGCTTCGGGCGCCGGCAAGTCGACGATGGTGGCGCTGCTGCAGCGCTTTTACGACGTCGACAAGGGCTCGATCGAGGTCGATGGCCAGGATATCGCCAAGGTGACCAAGCATTCGCTGCGCCAATCGATCGCCTATGTGGCGCAGGCGCCCTATCTGTTCGAAGGCACGATCCGCGACAACATCCGCTACGGCCGGCTCTCGGCCACCGACGCCGAGATCGAGCAGGCGGCGAAACAGGCGGCGGCCGACGAGTTCATCCGCCAGCAGCCGGAAGGCTACGACACGCCGGTCGGCGAAGGCGGCTCGACCCTTTCCGGCGGCCAGCGCCAGCGCGTGTCGATCGCGCGCGCCATCGTTCGCCAGGCGCCGATCCTCCTGYTCGACGAGGCGACCTCGGCGCTCGACAACGAGGCGGAAGCGCGTGTGCAGGAAGCGCTGAGCCATGTGATGGAAGGGCGCACGACGATCGTGATCGCGCACCGGCTCTCGACGGTGGTCAATGCCGACCACATCATCGTGCTGGAAGAGGGGCGGCTGGTCGAGGAAGGCACGCATGCGACGCTGATGGCCGACCCGCACAGCCTCTATGCCCGCTTCCACCGCATTCAGGGCAAGAAGGGRCTGGGGCTTGTCGACGACGTCAAGGCAAGCCAGACTTCGGCCCAAACTCCGGCGCCGCGCAGCCGCGCCAAGAAGACCGTCAGGAGAAGCGCATGAGTGTATCAGGCGATATGGGCCTGGTGGTGGTGGGCGCCGCAGGCCGCATGGGCCAGACGCTGATCCGCGCCATCCACACCATGCCCGGCGCGCGCGTCGCCGCCGCGATCGAACGGCCGGACTCCCCGCATCTCGGCAAGGATGCCGGCGAGCTCGCCGGCATCGGCACCATCAACGTGCCGATCGTCGACGACCCGCTGCCGGCCTTCGCCAAGGCCGATGGCGTGCTCGATTTCACCGCGCCGGCGGCAAGCGTCGAATTCGCCGGCTATGCCGCGCAGGCGCGCATCGTCCATGTCATCGGCACCACCGGCTGCTCGGCCGAGGACGATGCGAAGATCGCCGCCGCCGCGCGCCATGCGACCATCGTCAAATCCGGCAATATGAGCCTCGGCGTCAACCTCTTGGCGGTGCTGGTCGAGCAGGCGGCGAAGGCGCTCGACCCGGAGGATTTCGACATCGAGATCCTGGAAATGCACCACCGCCACAAGGTCGACGCGCCGTCCGGCACGGCGCTGCTGCTCGGCGAGGCGGCGGCCAAGGGCCGCGGCATCGATCTTGCCGACAACAGCGTCAAGGTGCGCGACGGCCATACCGGCGTGCGCAAGGCGGGCTCCATCGGCTTCGCCACGCTGCGCGGCGGCTCCGTCGTCGGTGACCACAGCGTGATCCTTGCCGGCACCGGCGAGCGCATCACGCTGTCCCATCATGCCGAGGACCGGGCGATCTTCGCGCGCGGCGCGGTGAAGGCCGCGCTCTGGGCACGCGGCAAGAAACCGGGCCTTTATTCCATGCGGGATGTGCTCGGACTCTCCTGACACAAGCCTGAAGCATTTCGTTCTTACGCAGTTCCGGACTGAAATCGTTGGAATTGCCCAAACCCCAAAGGAGCTGACATGTCGGGAACTCTCGTGCTCGTGCGCCACGGCCAGAGCGAATGGAACCTGAAGAACCTGTTCACCGGCTGGCGCGACGTCGGCCTGACCGAGCAGGGCACGGCGGAAGCGCTCGCGGCCGGCGAAAAGCTCAAGGCGCGCGGCCTGAAATTCGACATCGCCTACACCTCGGCCCTGCAGCGGGCGCAGAAGACCTGCCAGCTGATCCTCGACGTCGTCGGCCAGAGCGATCTCAAGACGATCCGCGACCAGGCGCTCAACGAGCGCGACTATGGCGACCTCTCCGGCCTCAACAAGGACGACGCGCGCAAGAAATGGGGCGAGGAGCAGGTGCATATCTGGCGCCGCTCCTACGACATCGCGCCGCCCGGCGGCGAAAGCCTGAAGGACACCGGCGCGCGCGTGTGGCCCTATTACCTGCATGACGTGCAGCCGCATGTGCTGCGCGGAGAGACGGTGCTGGTCGCCGCGCACGGCAATTCGCTGCGCGCGCTGATCATGGCGCTGGACGGCAAGAGCGGCGAGGAGATCGTCAAGCTCGAGCTCGGCACCGGCGTGCCGATCGTCTACAAGCTCAACGCCGATTCGACAGTGGCGTCGAAAGAGGTGTTGGAGGGGTGAGGAGCAGCTTCCTTCTCCCCGTCACTATACGGGGAGAAGGTGCCCGAAGGGCGGATGAGGGGCAACTCCGGCTTCGGCGACTAACTCCTCCGTGCTCCAAGCGAGAGCCGGAACCCCACCCGATCAGCGTCGGCGCCGCCCCTCACCTGCCTGCCGGCATCCTCTCCCCGTATAGTGACGGGGAGAGGGAAGCTCCCGCCGCCGGTTTCGCCAATCGCTGGCGTCGCAGGAAGAGCAATGACGGGCAGCGCCAAGGTCGACAAAAAAAGCGCGTTGACACATATCGTTTGYCCGCTTACTAGAGCGCCCACCAGCCCAGATGGCGGAATTGGTAGACGCGCACGGTTCAGGTCCGTGTTCCGCAAGGAGTGGAGGTTCGAGTCCTCTTCTGGGCACCATCTCATCCCGACTGCCAACGGGATCGATAAGATAAGCCTTCTCGATTCATTGTGTTCGCCGACCTTTTTGGCGATCGGTTGGCTATGCGCCTTCCCCCTGGTTGTCTTCGCTGATCCGCAAGCTGGCTCCCCGAAGCGGGAGACCGAGGCGGAACGCAACGCGTTGCGATCCGAAATTGCCTCGGTCCGTGCTGTAGAACAGCGTGCGGGAACGGAGCTCCGGCAACCGGGACCATCCGGCGGTCGCRCTGGCGGCAAGGCCCCGCCCCCTGAAGGCTTTCACCGTCACCAGCCCGAGTTCGGCGCCGGCGTCCGCCAACCGAGCCGCAAAGGCGATGGAAGCGACCTCCCARCACAGCTTAACGGTTCGACGACGCGGGTCCAGCGTCGACCCTGATGTTCGCACGATCCCGCTTTTGAAAGCRCCTATCGGATGAGGTCGCCTGTCAGCCGTCCCGCTATTTCACCGAACTCGTCACGGTCGGATCGACGGCGTCGGGCACGGATTTGCGCTCATTGCCGGCGAAGATGCCRATGAGCAGCAGGCTGAGCACGACCGGCACAAACAGGATGGCAACGCGCGCCTGCACGTAGAAGATGGCACGCCATTCGTTTCGCTTTTCGTCGTTCATCATGCTTCGCTCTGTGGTGCCTCCCGGCGAGGGGACATAGAGACGAAGCGTTAAACATCTCCTTCCGATTCGGTTAACGAGGGACGATCTGCTGTAATCGCATAGGGCAGCGCAGCCCCCTCTCCGTCCGCTTCGCGGACACCTCTCCCCACTTTGTGGGGGCGAGGAAAYGCTAATCGTCGACGGCGCGCCCTTCGCAAGCCTGGGTTCCTCGCCCCGCCAGGGGCGGGGAGAGGTGGCTCGGCGAAGCCGAGACGGAGAGGGGAGCGGCCTTTGCGATTAACCGCTGGATGCGCTTCCTATCCCCCTGAAAGTCCGCCCCCGCCGATCAAACAGCCGGCAGCGCGAACAGCCTCCCACCGGCCGGCACGACGTCGTCGATGCCGGCGAGGCGCAGGCAGTGYCAGGCCATGGCGTGGTTGGAGGAGGTGACGGGAATGCCGATGCGCCGCTCCAGCTCCGCTACCGCTTCGGCAACGCGCAGGCTGGTGCAGGAGATGAAGATCGCTTCCACGCCTGGCACTTGCGCCATGCGCTCCGCCGCCGCCTCGATCGAAGCGAGCGAGATGCGGGCCGCCTCGCGGTCGTCGCGCCGGTCGAAGGTGGCGACGGCGGCGATGTCGAGGCCACGGCCGCTAAAATAGCGGACCAGGCCCTGGTTGATCTCCGGCGCATAGGGCGTGAGCAGGCCGATGCCTTTGGCGCCCAATGCCTTGAAGGCGGCCAGGGCGCCGGTGACCGGCGTGGTGCAGGCGACGCCCGGCCGCGCCTTCCTGATCTCGGCGAACACAGCCTCCTCGCCGAGCGTCATGGTGGCCGAGGTGCAGCCGAAGCCGACGACGTCTAGCGGGATCGAGGGCAGGATGAGATCGACGGTGGGCGCGATGCGCGGCCCCATGGCGCGTAGCGTCTCCGGCGTGATGTCGTTGTCGTTGAACAGACGCGCCTCGTAGAAGGCGACGCCCGGAATGCGCACCAGCGCCCGGAATTCATGCTCCAGCGTCTGGTCGGTGGCAAGGATGGCAAGCCCGATCGCCGCGCGCGAGGCGAGGCCGCCGTCGATCTCGGATGGCAGCACGCCCAAGTCGACAGGCTTGGGGTCAACCGGTCCCGAAGATTGAGGGCGGGTGGCAGCCGCGCTGACAGACATGGCATTCCCTTTCATGGTCGATTTCATGGGTCGATCCCCTCCGGGATCATGCTCTCAGTTCAAAAGACCGTCCATCGAGATCGCCGGCTTGCGGCCGGCGATGAGGTCGGCGGTGATGCGGGCGGAACCATGCGACATGGTCCAGCCGATATGGCCGTGCCCGGTGTTGAGGTAGAGATTGCGCAAACGCCGCTGGCCGAACTCGGGGAGATTGTTGGGAGTCATGGGCCGCAGACCCGCCCACATCTCGGTGCGGTCATAATCGGCGCCTTCGGGATAGAGCTCCTCGGTCACGCCCTTCATGAAGGCAAAATCGGCCGGCTTGTGGCTGGTGTCGTAGCCGGCGAACTCCGCCGTGGCGGTGACGCGGACACGGTCGCCGAAGCGCGAGATGGCGACCAGATTGTGCTCATCGACCGAAGCAACTGTCGGCGGCGCCGGGCGGTTGCCGACAGGAATGGTCAGCGAATAGCCCTTGATCGGGTAGATCGGCAGGCTGATGCCGACCGTCTTGGCGACCAGCGGGCTGTAGGAGCCGAGCGCCAGCACATAGGCGTCGCCCTTGACCGCGCCCTTGTCGGTCAGCACCTGGGCGACGCCGTCGCCTGATGTCTCGATACGGATAATGGTCGTGCCGGTTCGGATCTCGCCGCCGCGCTCGACAACCTTGGCGGCGAGCGCGCGGGTGAATTTCGCCGGGTCGCCGGTCTCGTCGGTCGGGCAATGGATGCCGCCGRCGATTTTTTCTTTTGCCGAAGCCAGTGACGGGTCGAGCGCGACGATGGCGTCGCGGTCGAGCACCTTGATCAGCTGTCCGTCGGATTCGAGCAGCCGCATATGCTCGACGCCTTTGTCGAGCGCCTGCTGGCTGCGATAGAAATAGAGGATGCCGCGATCGTTGCGGTCGTATTCGATCGCCTCGTCGGCGATGACCTCTTGCAGGACCGATTGCGAGTAGACGGCGAGACGATGCTTGAGCAGCGTGTTGCGCCTCGCCTTCTCGGCCGTGCATTCCATCAGGAACAGCCACGACCAGCCGTAGAGCCTCGGATCGGCCGAGAGTTTGAAGCGCAGCGCCTGGTCTTTCAGCACCAGCGATTTCAACAGGATCATCGGYGCCCTGGGCGAGGACCAGACGAAGGAATGCCCCGGCGCGATCATRYCGGCATTRCCCCAGYTGGTCTCGGCGGCGACTTGTTGCTGCCKCTCGAGGATGACAACCTCGTGCCCGTCCTTCTGCAGCTGATAGGCCGTGGTGACGCCGACCACGCCGCCACCCAACACGATCACGCGCATGGCGCCTCCGGGGATCGCAAGTTGGCTCACTGTAAAGTGTAATCYGGAATTGCAAAGCCCGGACGAATAGTCCACGGCGATTACACTCTTGGTGCTTAGGACGGCTGATCACACCACCATCTGGATTCATGAATATCTATCGGCGTCGCRCTGCAAGCTGGGCAATGCCAAAAGTTCTTAGCTAGTTGCGTCCCRCTGAATTCCCCATCGCAGTGGAGACAAAACCACTCGGAACTAACGCCACCAAAAAGAGGGTGCTGAGCATTGCCTTCGGCATCTGGGATTGTTGACCGGCGCGGCCAATCCGAGGCGATCCGTGCATGTACCTGTGCGGCCCGCATATTGGCTGCAGCCATCGCTTTGGCTAAGAAATTTTCGTCCGAAATCGGATTTAGTTTGAGCCGCCGATCCGTAAGGTGAACTTCAGGTTTGGCTGTCGGAGCTTCGGGGATCAGAATTCGCCACCCCCGTCCCTCCATGATCACATCGTCTAACAGGACCATGAGTCGGAATTGATGTCCGTCCAATTCTCCAGTGATCTCATCTGCCGAAAAGGGATCGTAATTAGTTTGTGACGTGGAGCTGGTTATCGTTAGCCCCACGACTTGAGAAAATGGGCTCAAAGCTGCCCCTCCAATGTCCTTTGACCTTAGAGGGTTCRCGGCGCCCAACAGATTTTCCGCAGCCTCTAAGTCTGTCGACGATGGGCGCCATCCTTTCTTGAAGTCACTCATGAGTGCATTCCAGTGAGGGAAGCCCAGCTCACGCGCGATTAGCTCAAGAGCGTCAATGTGCTTGGTCCGCTGGGCGCGCGCCAGCCTCTTCGCAAGCGTTTTGATGATGTCGAGATTTTCTGTCGTAGCCATGATCCATTCCTGATCTCAAACGGACTCGACAAGGTGCCCACTGCAAGTCGAATCCGCCCAATCGGGAACGGCATCAACACAATCTGAAATGTCGCACTGCCATTAGCTTCGCATGATGGGCACACCGRCCTGTGCGCAAGGCCGACTCCGATTTTGAACCGCTGTCCGCTTGTCGTCAAGCGCCAAAGGCGAAGACAAACGGGAGGTGTATCTAGTACACCTGCTGCGGAATGCTCCGAGGGGACGGCAAAATAATGGTTGAGTCAAAGCAGGTATGGCTTCGCGCATTTTGGGGGTTTGATCCAGAAAACGAGGGTTACTAYGGCTTCACACACGAGGGAGATCGCATAGCGTTTGCTAAAAACGCTAAAGCGGGAGACTGGGTGCTTATTTATGGAGCGATCAGTCATCATACGGCTGACAACGAAAAGCGCCAAGCGCTAGGAWTTTTGGAGCTATCTGAAGAGTTCTGTTTTGACGTCGACCGTATGTCCCAACAGGCGATTGATCGACGGGAGAAAGGAAAATTTTCGCATAGATGGAATTTCGGGCTGAGGGTCACGCGCGCTTGGCGGCTTCACAACAACGTCCATATTAAGCACATTGCGGTCGAGGCGTATGCAAACTTGCATCGTTTCGAACGAACTACGCGTGGCATCCTTCTCAATGCGAAGGAACAGGAGCGGGCGCTTAGCTATCCGATATATGAAGTTAACGTTTTTGGTGAGTCTCCGATACCCGCCACCGCCGTTTTGGATACGGCTCAAGCTGCAACTATCTTCGAGCCGTCCAAAGGGCCTCCACCGAGCTTCGGCATAAAGACGGTTATCACTGAGGACGGTGAAAACAAAATTTATCTTATGAAGTTCTCTGGCGCAGTCGAAATCTTGCTTGGTAAAAGCCATTCAGATTATGGAAAAAAGCTATTCAAGGTAGGACGAAGCAATGATCCCAGGCGCCGGCTTTCCGAGCTAAACTCGGGGTTTCCGAAATCGTCAGTCGTTAGCTGGCAGCTGGTCTCAACTCACCCCTATAAAGAYGGCCAATCAGCTCACAATTCAGAGACATTGTTGAAGAATGTATTCGCGACGAAGTTCGATTCCGTTGGCGGAGAATTCTTTATTGGGTCAGAGATCGATATCCAGAGCGCCTTTGTTCAGCACTGCGTCTCAGCTTCGCCCGTGATTAAAGGTGCACCGGCGAAACTCAAGAAAAAATTCGCATAGAAGCTCCTGGCGTTAGGTGCAGCCACGTTGAATTGTTGCGTGCGCGGGATAACGCTGCCGGCTAGGTGTTATTCTCGCAGCGCCTGCTCCAGATCCGCGACCAGATCATCCCCATCCTCGATCCCGCAGGACAGCCGCACCAGCGAATCGGTGATCCCGATCGCCGCGCGCTTTTCCGCCGGGATCGAGCCGTGCGTCATCAGCGCGGGATGCTCGATCAGGCTTTCGACGCCGCCCAGGCTTTCGGCCAAAGTGAAGAGCTGGGTGCGTTCGAGGAAGCGCTTCGTGCCGGCAAGGTCGCGGTCGAGGTCGACCGAGATCATGCCGCCGAAGGCGTGCATCTGCTGGACGGCGATGGAGTGCTGTGGATGGCTGGCGAGGCCGGGATAGATGACGCGGCGGACGTCTTTCCGCGTCTCCAGCCATTGCGCAATTTTCAGGCCGTTGGCCGAGTGGCGCTCCATCCTCAGCGCCAAGGTCTTGATGCCGCGTAGCGCCAGAAAACTGTCGAACGGGCCGGAGATGCCGCCGATGGCGTTCTGCAGGAATTTCAGTTGCGCCGCGAGATCCTTGTTGTCGCCGACGACCGCGACGCCGCCGACCATGTCGGAATGGCCGTTCAGATATTTCGTCACCGAATGGACGACGATGTCGATGCCGAGCTCGAGCGGGCGCTGGATATAGGGGCTGCAAAAAGTGTTGTCGGCGACGGTGAGCAGGCCCTTGCGTTTAGCGAGCGCGGCGACCGCTTCGAGATCGACGATGCGCAGCAGCGGATTGGTCGGCGTCTCGACCCAAAGCAGTTTCGTCTCCGGGCGGATCGCGGCTTCGACGGCGGCCAGATCGGTGAAGTCGGCGAAGCTGACCTGCAAGCCCGCCGAACGCTTGCGCACCCGCTCCATCAAGCGGAACGAGCCGCCATAGATGTCGTCGGTGGCGACGATATGGGCGCCGGCGTCGAGCAGTTCCAGCACCGTGCCGATCGCCGCCAGGCCGGAGGCGAAGGCGAAGGCGGCCGAGCCGCTTTCAAGGTCGGCGACCGCGCGCTCGAAGGCAAAGCGCGTCGGGTTGTGGCTGCGGGCATATTCAAAGCCCTTGTGCACGCCGGGCGACTGCTGGCCGTAGGTGGAGGTGGCGTAGATCGGCACCATCACCGCGCCGGTCAGCGGGTCGTGGCTCTGGCCGCCATGGATGGTGCGGGTGGAAAAGGCCAGGCGGTTCTTGCCGTTCGAAGTCATTTTGCGCGGCGCCTCAGATGGTTGATCAGGTCGATACGGGTTATCAGGCCGATGAACTCATCGCCATCGAAGACGATGGCGACCTCGTTGCGGTCGAAGACAGGCAGCAGCGCATCGAGCGTCTGATTGGCCTGCAGCGTATGCAGGTTGGACGTCATGGCCGTGCGCACCGGCGCGTTGAAGCGGTCCCAGCGGCCGTCATAGGGGCCGTCGACCTTGGCCAGGATGTCGCTTTCGTCGACGATGCCGACCAGCCTGCCTTCATCCAGCACCGGCAATTGCGAGACATCGGAACGGCGCATGCGGCCATAGGCGTTGAGCAGGCTTTCCTCCGGTCCGACCCAGACGGTGTCGCCGGTGCGGTGCGAGCGCATGACGAGGTCGCGCAAATCGCCATGCTGCTCCTGCTCGGCAAGCCCCTGCTCGGCCAGCCAGAAATCGTCGAAGACTTTCGACAGGTATTTGTTGCCGCTGTCGCAAACGAAGGTCACGACGCGCTTGGGCGCCGTCTGCTCGCGGCAATAGCGCAGCGCCGCCGACAACAGCGTTCCGGAGGACGAGCCGGCCAGGATGCCTTCCTTGGACAAGAGATCGCGCACCGCCAGCATGCTCTGCTTGTCGGGGATGGAATAGGCCTTCTTCACCAGCGAAAGATCGGCATTAGGCGGCACGAAATCCTCGCCGATTCCCTCCACCGTCCARCTGCCCGCCTCCTCCATCTTGCCGGTCTTGATCAGCGGCGCCAGCACCGAGCCGACCGGATCGGCCAGCACCATCTCGGTCTTGGGCGAATGCTTTGCGAAAAAGCGGCCGAGGCCGGTGAGCGTGCCGCCGGAGCCGACGCCGACCACCACCGCGTCGACATCGCCGCCAAGCTGCGAGAAAATTTCCGGCCCGGTGGTCGTCTCATGCGCCAGCGGATTGGCAGGGTTGGCGAACTGGTTGGCATAGAAGGCGCCGGGCAATTCGGCGGCGATCTTCTGYGCCATGTCCTGGTAATATTCGGGATGGCCCTTGCCGACATCGGAGCGGGTCATGCGCACTTCGGCGCCCAAGGCCCGCAGGTGCTGGATTTTTTCGCGCGACATCTTGTCGGGCACGACCAGGATGATGCGGTAGCCTTTCGGGATGCCGACCTGGGCAAGGCCGAGACCGGTGTTGCCGGCGGTGGCCTCGACGATCGTGCCGCCGCGCTTCAACTTGCCCGCCTTTTCCGCCGCCGCGATCATCGACAGCGCGATGYGGTCCTTGATCGAGCCGCCGGGATTCTGGCTTTCGAGCTTGATGAACAGGCGGCATTTGCCGGTGTCGAACCTGGTCAGCTCGACGACCGGCGTCTGGCCGATCAGGTCGAGCACCGAGGCGTAAGGCGGGCGAAGTCTCGACAGATTGGTGTCCGCGCCGCCGGGCGCTGCTTTTGTCTGCTCGCTCATCTTGAGTGCTCCATCGAAGCAGTTCGAGGCGGGTGTTGGCAATCTTGCGCATCGAGCCGCCGGAATCCATTCCGGCTTCGCGGATCGCGCGAGGTGTCTTTTCCAGCCCTTTGCCTTCGGAAAGAAGATAGATCGTGCCAATCCAGCGGCGAGTGGAGGAATGGAATTTCGCGGAGAGGGCTCTATCGCCTCTCCCGTTTGAAGGCCGGCGGGACAGCGCCCCCCTCTGTCCTGCCGGACATCTCCCCCACTTGGGGGGAGATCAGCAGCTCCGCCCGTAGCGCCTTTTCTGCAATATTGGCGATTGGCGAAAGCCGCGGCGACAGCCAATCTCCCCACTTGTGGGGGAGATGGCCGGCAGGCCAGAGGGGGGCGCCGTAGAGCGCCTACCTCGGCAGAAATTTCACCCCAACAGCTGCCTGCTCAGCTTCGCGCTTTGCACGCGTATATCGGGGATGGCGTCGATCTCGAAGAAGGTGCCGCGCGTCAGCGGCCCGACGGCGAGCAGCTTCGACGACACCGTGCCGTCGGYGGCGATCAGCTCGCATTTCGCCGTGACGTCGAGGCCGAGACGCAGCGGATCGGGCCGCGCCAGGCCGCGCTCGATCAGCGAACGCACGACGCCGTTCGACGTCCTCGAAATGTCGCGGGCAATGCCCATGCAGTCATAGAGGCGGGCGACCTCCAGGGTCTCGATATCCTGCGTGCCGCGCGGCTGGACTTTTACGACGAAGCTGCCGTTCGCCGCGATATTCACCACCCTGCCGGCGACGAGGCGGATGCGGCCCGACCCGACCGCTTCGGTGACGCGCGCGTAGACTTCCGGCGCCATGCGGTGGCGGTGGATGTCCCACCAGGCCTTGGTATGCTCGACGAAGCGGCGCTTGGCCGAGGAAGGCCAGTTCTGCCAGATCGTCTGGTTGAAGGGTCTTAAGCCGTCGACGACGTCGCGCCAGTCGCCGCCGRCCTTCTGGGTCTCGCGGATCAGATTGCGGAACCAGCCGACGAAATAGGAAAGCTGGGTGCCGAGCGGAATATCGGCGATATCGAGCTTGATCGGATTGCCCTTGCGGTGCGGCGACGGCAGCAGGCCGCGCCGCGAGACCGCGACGATGGCGCCGCGATGGCCGCGCTGTTCCAGCGACAGGAAGGCGTCGACCATGCTCAGGCCCGTGCCGAGCAGCAGGACGGCGGCCTCGGGATCGAGCGCGGTGTCGGCCTCCGTTCCCATGCGGATCGCATGGCCCTGGAAGGCGCCAGGCTGCTCGTCATGGCCGGTGGCAAGCACGGCCAGATGGCCAACGACGCTGGTGCCGTTGGCAAGCACCACCTCGACACCAGCCGGCGTCGGCGAGATCGACAGGCTCTCCTCGGCAATCAGCCGCAACCGGCCGGTCTCGCGCTCACGTTCCACCAGATCGTCGAGCAGCTCCTTCAGGTAGCGCGCATAGAGGCTGCGCGGCGCGTAGAACGGTCCCTGGTCCGGCTTGGCGAAGCCGCGCTCCAGCACCCAGCGTGCGAAATGGGCGGGGTCGTCGGCATAGGCGCTCATGCCGGAGGCTTTGACGTTGAGCACATGCGCCGACAGCAAAGTGGAATAGGCCATGCCCTGGCCGAAATGCGGCCGCTTCTCGATCAGCGTGACGCGCAGATCCGGATTGGGTGATTTGAGCAGATGCGCGGCCAGCACGACGCCRCTGGCGCCGCCGCCGACAATGATGATGGAATTGGCGCGTCCAACCATGATTGCGAGCCGAAACGTAACGGAGCGGTCAGCGCGCGGCCAGCGCCGCGGGCGGCCCCGGCCGCAAGCCACGAACGATCGCCGGAACGGTTTTCAGAAGGTCGCGCATCGTTCTCTCACTCCCAATGTTGATAAGATTACTATACTAACCGAGCCAGGCACGAAACCGGCTTTTCAATTCACCTGCCCTTTGAAGCATGGATTTGCCGAGACGGGGTGACAGGAGAATTTTCGTTCGCTGGACCGATCACCCTTGGCGATTGGCTACGCCATCCCTTTCGGTCGCATTCCAGGGTCTGCGCGCGTCGCTTTGCTCCTTGCTCCGCCCTGGAATGACGAAGAACGCAGGTTGCCGTCCGTTACAGCACGCCGCGACCGTCCTTTTGCGCCTCCGCCGTCGGTACCCGGCGACACTTTTCCAACAAAGCGCGCTTCGTTGGAAGGATTTAACTCTACAAACCCGATAGAATTAACGGACGATAGAAAGGCAATCCAGTTTTTCGGGGTTTWTGGAGCCTTTCAATGTCAAYCCTTTCACGACGCGTTCTGCTTTTCTCGTCGGCGGCGCTTACGGCCGCCGCCCTGCTCGGCCCGGCCAGCGCCGAGGACCTCAAGATCACCATCGGCTACCAGACGGTGGTCGAGCCCTCGAAAGTGCCGCAGGCCGACGGCGCCTATGAGAAGGCGACCAAGGCGGCGATCGACTGGCGCAAGTTCGATTCGGGCGCCGACGTCATCGCCGCGATCGCCTCCGGCTCGGTCGATATCGGCTATGTCGGCTCGAGCCCGCTGGCCGCGGCCGCCAGCCGCGAATTGYCGGTTGAGACCATCTTCGTCGTCGGCCTGATCGGTCCGTCGGAAGCGCTGGTCGCCCGCAACGGCGCCGGCATCGAGAAGGTCGCCGACCTCGCCGGCAAGAAGGTCGCCGTGCCGTTCGTCTCGACCACGCATTACAGCCTGCTCGCGGCGCTGAAGCATGAAGGCGTCGACCCGAAGTCGGTGCAGATTCTTAATCTGAGGCCGCCGGAGATCGCCGCCGCCTTCGCGCGCGGCGACATCGACGCGGCCTATGTCTGGGATCCGGCGCTCGGCCAAGTCAAGACCACCGGCAAGGTGGTGCTGGACTCCGCGCAGG
Source organism: Mesorhizobium sp. LCM 4576 (assembly GCF_001854815.1). Lineage (NCBI taxonomy): Bacteria > Pseudomonadati > Pseudomonadota > Alphaproteobacteria > Hyphomicrobiales > Phyllobacteriaceae > Mesorhizobium > Mesorhizobium sp. LCM 4576. The sequence goes on along the minus strand of NZ_MDDT01000023.1, from coordinate 3,684 downwards.
TGGCCGCCTGGGGCGCGCCGACCTTCGACGCCTGGATCGTGCGCACCGATTTTGCCGAAAAGCATCCCGAGGCCGTCCGCGACTTCGTCAAGGTGACCGGCGAGGCCTATGCCCAGTTCCTCGCCAAGCCGGAGGCCTGGTCGGTGTCCTCGCCGGAAGCGGGCAAGATCGCCAAGCTCACCGGCGCCAAGCTGGAAGAGGTGCCGGAGCTGCTCAAGGGCTATGTCTTCCCGTCGCTCGAGGAGCAGGCCTCGGACAAGTTCCTCGGCGGCGCCACCGTCAAGGCCGTCGCGGCGACATCCGCCTTCCTCAAGGAGCAGGGCAAGGTCGACGCGGTGCTGCCCGACTATTCGAAATATGTGACGGCCAAATACGCCAGCGAGGCGCTCGCCTCGAACTGAGCTTTCTCCATGCAATTCCCGGAAGGATGACCGCCTTTCCGGGGATTGTTCGGAAGCGCGGCGCCTTCTTCCCTTGGCCTTGCGCTTGCCTGTCCCGAAGCCGCTTACGAGGCGCGGCTTCGGGGCAGGCCCAGGATACAACGCCCTGATCCAGTAGAGGCCCGAATGACGCATCTCACCCTCGACAAGGTCAGTGTCCATTATGAYGGCCAGCCGGCACCGGCGGTCGAGCGTGTCTCGCTCGACATTGCGAAAGGCGATTTCGTCGTGCTGGTCGGCCGGTCCGGCTGYGGCAAGACCTCGCTGCTCAACGTCGCCGCCGGCCTGGTCGAGCCCGCAGGCGGCTTGGCCACGGTGGGTGGCCGGCCGATCACCGGACCCGGATCCGACCGCGCCGTGGTGTTCCAGAACGATGCTTTGTTCCCCTGGCTGACGGCGCGGGAAAACGTCGCCTTCGCGCTCAGGCTGCGCGGCGTGCCGGCCGACAAAAGGGCGCGCCGCGCCGACGAATTGCTGTCGCTGGTCAAGCTCGGAGACGCCGGCGACAAGCGCATCTGGGAGCTTTCCGGCGGCATGCGCCAGCGCGTCGGCCTTGCCCGGGCGCTCGCCGCCGAACCCGAATTCCTTCTGCTCGACGAGCCGCTCGGCGCCCTCGACGCGCTGACGCGCGAGCGCATGCAGACGACGCTGCTCGATCTGTGGGCCGCCGCCCATGTCGGCGTGCTGATGGTGACGCACGGCATCGAGGAAGCGCTGGTGCTCGCCACCCGCATCGTCGTGCTGGCGCCGGGGCCCGGCCATGTGGTGCGGACATTCGAAACGCATTTCGGCCGCCGTTACGCGGCCGGCGAGCCGATCCGCGCGATCAAGGCGGATCCCGCCTTCGCCGCGGCCCGCGCGGAGCTGACCGACGCGATCTTCGAGGGAGAGGCAGCATGAGCGTCGGCGCCTATAGCGAACGTCCGGCTGCGAAATCTGGCGAGAAAGACGGTTTCTCCGTGCCATGGTCGCGGCCCCGGCCAAAGCCGAGACGGGCGGTTTCAGCCCGGCTGGTCAGCGCGATCACCATCCTCGTGCTGCTGGCCGCCTGGACGGTGGYGGCTTCGCTGCAGCTGGTATCGCCGGTCTTCCTGCCCTCGCCCGCCGCGGTCTGGGCCAAGTTCGTCGTCGTCGCCCGCGATGGGTTCGTCGACGCGACGCTGCTCCAGCACCTCTTCGCCTCGCTGTGGCGCGTGTTCGCGGCGCTGATCGCCGCGATCGTCGTCGGCGTCCCGGTCGGCCTCGCCATCGGCATCAGCCGGATCGGGCGCGGCGTGTTCGATCCGCTGCTCGAGTTCCTGCGGYCGATCCCGCCGCTCGCCTATCTGCCGCTGATCATCATCTGGTTCGGCATAGGCGAGCCGTCGAAGATCCTGGTGATCGCCATCGCCATGCTGGCGCCGGTGGCGCTGTCGACGGCCGCCGGGGTGCGCGGCGTGTCACGCGAGCGCGTCGACGCGGCGCGCTCGCTCGGCGCAACGCGCGCGCAAGTCATCCGTCATGTGGTCCTGCCCAGCGCGCTGCCGTCGATCCTCACCGGCCTGCGCATCGCGCTCGGCGCCGGCTGGTCGACGCTGGTGGCCGCCGAGCTGGTGGCGGCGACGCGGGGGCTCGGATTCATGATCCAGTCGGCGGCGCAGTTCCTGGTCACCGACGTAGTGGTGATGGGCATCCTGGTGATCGCGATCATCGCCTTTGCCCTCGAATTCATCATCCGCCGGATCGAGCGCGTGCTGGTTCCCTGGGCGGGGCGGGAGTGAACGAAAGCGAAGGAGTAGGACTTGTGACCCATTCCACCGCAGTGCTGTTTGCGCATGTCGGCGCTTGGCTGTTGCGTCTGCCGCCGAGCGACAAGCAACGGGGAGACGACCGGCCGCCGCAGGACGAAGCGAAATCGCCGACCCCGGTGTCGTTTGCCGGCGAACGCGATCGCCTGCCGCCGCGCGACGAGAGTTTCTACTGGGCCTGGCAATACTGGTCGCAGTGAGCGGGTCGTCATCGCGCGCTAGCCCTGYGACTTCGTCATTCTAGGGCGGAACCGCGCCGATTGGTTGCAGCCGCCCGAACCTCGTCATTCTAGGGCGGAGCAAGGAGCGAAGCGACGCGCGCAGACCCTAGAATCCATTCCGTTACACCCGCCGAAGATTGCTGCGGTCCAGAAAAGAGATGCAACCGCTGGCGCAGCAGTGCAAATGCCTGCACCGCCACGGCGCCTCGAAGTCACGGCATGGATCCTCGGGTCTACGCGCGTCGCTTCGCTCCTTGCTCCGACCGTGGATGACGAAAGGAGGCTGCGCGCAGAAAATATTCCATCAAACCCGCCGAACTCGCAAGATCGTTCCTCTACTAACTTTATAGATTTACCTAGCCTGATCTCATTCCAACGGCCCGGCAGCCCCGGCCATCGAAGGAGAGGGTCATGTTCAATCTGACGAGACGCGCTTTTGGCGGCGGCCTGCTGGCAGTGGCGGCCTTTGCCGCATCCTTTGGGACGACGTCCTTGGGCGCCGCGGCGCAAGAGCTCAAGTCCTTCAACATCGGCTACCAGAAGACCGGCCTGCCGGTGATCGCCAGGCAGCAGCAGATCATCGAAAAGGCGCTGGCCGACAAGGGCGTCACGGTGAAATGGGTCGAGTTCACCGCCGGCCCGCCGCTGGTGGAAGCCTTGAATGTCGGCGCCATCGATGTCGGCTGGACCGGCGACGCGCCGCCGATCTTCGGCCAGTCGGCCGGCGCCAACATCGTCTATGCGGCGGCGCTGCCTTCGAATGGCGACGGCGAGGCGATCTTCGTCAAGCCGGCCTCGCCGATCCAGTCGCTGGCCGATCTCAAGGGCAAGCGCATCGGCGTCGGCAAGGGCACCAGCGCGCATAACCTGCTGGTCGCGGCGCTGGAAAAAACCGGCATCGCGTTCGACCAGGTCACGCCGGTCTATCTCAGCCCGGCCGACGCGGCCGCCGCCTTCGCCAGCGACCAGATCGACGCCTGGGCGGTATGGGATCCGTTCTTCGCCATCGCCGAGACCCGCTACCAGCCGCGCGTGCTTGCCCGCTCAAGCGACGTGCTCAAGGTCAACACCTATTTCCTCGCCAACAAGGATTTCGCCAAGGCGCATCCGGATTTCGTCTCGACGACGATCGGCGCGCTCGGCGACGCGGCCAAATGGGCCGACCAGAACCGCGACAAGGTGGCCGAGGCGCTGCATGAGGTGACCGGCGTGCCGCTCGACGCGCAGACGATCGCC